>JAZOBR010000074.1:0-11455 GCA_045596105.1 Candidatus Ornithomonoglobus sp. | reverse complement strand
CAGTCAAAAAAAAAATTCCCCATCGGGGGATTTTTATTATAAAGTGTTAATAATTGCTCTTACTGTGTCCTCTTCTACATTTGTCGCAAAGACATCGTAGTACACGCCCTCTGATACCTTATATGCACTGATACCATTTCCCAATACATTCACTATACCCGACAGACTTGCGTCAAATATAGCAGTTTTTGAGGTCCTGATACTTGCCGAGCCACTCTCACCTATTGCATAATCAAAGCTTTGAATATCCGATACCACAATTTTATCAGCATCAACCTCAACCGATACCACATCGTCAGACATACGCACAGCCTCCGTTACGCTTGCAACACACATATCTACGTTCTTGCCTATATATGTGAAATACTCATTCACGCTCCACTCCTGTCCCACAGAGCCTCCTGCCGTACGCACATATCCTACGGGAGTCTCTGATGCAACAGATACCTCCTCCTGAGGTGTGTCGATTGTAACAGGTGCAGATTCAGGCTCTGTCACTGTGAGAGTATCCGCATCCTCATATTTTACCTCTGTGGCCTTTTTAGGTGCAACAGTGGTCTTAACTGTTTCTGTAACGTCCTTTGTTTCGTTTTTGTGTGCGCTCTCACCTGCAGAAAACTCCCCATCAGGAATTGGTGTTGTTTGAGACTTGGTATGTGTCTCCTCTATAATACCGTCACCGTTGTTCTGAAAGCTATAGTCGTGAACAACCGCGAAAATCATCACCGCCGCCGCAACAGTTACCAGAGTTGCCTTAAAGGGCTTTATTGTAAGCCTTGTCTTTTTCTGGTTGAGCACCTTATCACGAAGGGAGTCACTTGCGTGGATTTCATCAAACGCTTCTCTGTACTCCTTCTCAAACTCTGCTCTTCTCAAACCTCTTCATCCTCCTCAATTATACCTTTAAGCATCTGCCTTGCACGATAGAGCTGTGACTTAACCGTTCCTGCAGTTGCTTTTGTAATAAGGGCAATTTCCTCTACCCTGTACCCTTCGTAATAATGCAAATGAATTACTGTTCTATACTTTTGAGGCAGGGACATAACCATATCATAAACTCCACTGTTCTCCTCAGGAGTGTATGCAATATCCTCCTCCAAGGCATCGGTGGTCTTGTACCAATGGGACGCAAACAAATCCTTAGTGAGATTAATTGTCACACGCAACAGCCACGCTTTAACGTGCTCCTCACTATCAAATTTTTTATTGGCATTACATAGCTTTAAAAATACATCCTGGGTTATATCCTCCGCATTCTCAGGAGATTTTGTACGCGACAAAGCAAGCCTATAGACCGAGTCTATATACTTTGTTGCTATCTCATCATATGTATACTTATACATTTAGTGACCTCCCGAGCAGAGAGTATGACTCTCTATATAAAATACGATTAATCAGGTGAAAAGGTTGCATTTTTTTAAATATTTTTCACTTGCTTTGATTCTACCACAAATTCGAATAAATATAAAGGGATTTTTGTAAATTTTTAAATAAATTTATGGTTTATTATCCATTTTATTCATAATTTGTTTTAAATTTTTTAACCAAAACCACTTTAATATTGGAAAAATATGTGGTATACTATAGGTGATAATATACCTATGGGTGTTTAAACCATAACAAAGGATGTGATATTATGACAAAAGCACTTGTTGTTGATGACGATATTAATATTGTCAGACTTATAAAACTATACCTTGAAAAAGAGGACTTTACAGTATGTACGGCAAACGATGGCGAAGAGGCTCTTGAGGTTTTCAAGCGGGAGAATCCCCAAATCATAATCCTTGATATTATGATGCCTAAGCTTGACGGAAACGGCGTGTGTCGTCAAATCCGCAAGATCTCAGATGTACCAATTATTATGCTTACGGCTAAAGGTGAAACCTTCGATAAGGTTTTAAGCCTTGAGTTGGGCGCTGACGACTATATCGTAAAACCCTTCGAGCCTAAGGAACTTGTGGCACGAATAAAGGCTATTCTCCGCAGAATTGAGACAAAAAGTGAGGTTTCTGACAATAAAATTGTCAGCTATGACAAGCTTGAGGTTAATCTTACAAACTATGAATTGAAAATTGATGACACAATATTGGAAATTCCGCCAAAGGAATTGGAGCTTCTTTACTTCCTTGCAAAGAATCCTAATAGAGTATTTACTCGTGAACAGCTTTTGGAAGAGGTTTGGGGCTTTGACTACTTCGGGGACTCACGAACTGTAGATGTACACATCAAGCGTCTACGCGAAAAGCTTGAGAACGTTACTGCAAACTGGCAGTTGAAAACAGTTTGGGGCGTTGGCTATAAATTCGAGGTAAGATAAAATGTTTAAGAGTATTTTCGGGCGTATGTTCTGGACATACGCCATACTTTTACTATTCCTGCTATCATCAATCGCACTTTCCCTGACAGGACTTTTTTCCCGATTTACGGAAAGACAGCAGGTTGATGCAATATCCTCCGTTGCAACCACAATCGAGGATTGGACCGCTATCGTTCAGCATGAGCAATCCGACCTGCAATCCACTCGGGCATACACTAACTTTCTGCGTTCATGGAGCTATGTTCTGGGTGCAGATATAACCGTTGTGGACCGTGATGGTGATGTGCTTCACAGCACCTGCGGTCTGCGTTCAGTCCCCAGGGAAGCCCTGGAGGGTATTCCTTCTGATAAGATTGTAACTCACAAGTCGGATTTTAACGATTTCTACAAGGACCGTATGCTCAGCGTATCCGTACCGCTACACTATCGCGGCAATGTTGTAGGTGCCATAGTATTTAACAAGAGCCTTCCTGAGCTTCGTCATACAGTTTTCGAGCTTGTTGCAATGTTTTTAATGGCATCAATTCTGTCACTGATAATTGCGTCCCTAATTATATACATTCAGGCTCGTAAGATTTCAAAGCCTATTGCGAGAATTAATAAGGCGGCACAAAACATTGCCAAGGGCAACTTCAACGAAAGAGTAGATATAACAACAAAGGATGAAATCGGTCAGCTTGCATCCACCTTTAATTTTATGGCAAGCTCCATTGAAAGGTCTCAGGCACTCCAGAAATCCTTTGTATCCGATGTATCTCACGAGCTGAGAACTCCTATGACCAGTATAACAGGCTTTGTTCAGGGTATGCTCGATGGTACTATTGACGAGAATGAGAGATATGACTACCTCAAAATAGTCCTCGACGAATCTACTCGTCTTACAAGGCTTGTCAATGATATGCTTGAAATGTCAAAAATGCAGTCCGAGGACTACAAAATCGATGTTTCTGCCTTTGACATAAATGCACTTATAGGCTCTACCCTTCTGAGCCTTGAACGCAAGATTGAGAATAAGGGACTTGATATTAATGTTGACTTCACTCCCGACATATTACCTGTTCTTGCAGACAAGGACCAGATAAAGCAGGTTCTTCTTAATTTGTTGGATAATGCAATCAAGTTCTGCTATTCCGACACAACCATTGAAATTAAAACCTCTGTTGCCCACGGAAAGGCTCAAATTGCTATCAGCAACATTGGTGACTTTATTTCCGAGAACGAGCAGAGAAGCCTTTTTGACCGTTTTTACAAGACGGACAAATCAAGAGCCAATGACCGTACAGGTGCAGGACTCGGCTTGTCACTTGTAAAGAATATTTTAAGGCTTCACCACCAGAATATTACAATAAAAAATGAGCCTTATGAAACAAATCATAAGACTACATTTGAATTTACTCTTGAGTTGAAATAAGGTTTCCGTATTCCCCCTTGAATCTATAAAGAACATCCTTCCTATCCTTTATGGATGAGGATTTCTTAAGTAACTCCTCAAGAACAGACAAAAACATAAAATCTAGGTATTCATCCGTGTAAGGCTCACGCCCTGCACGGATTCTTTGTTTCTCGATTTCCACCAAAACATCCATTGCCTGTACTTTGTAAGCGTTATATAACGCCTCACCTGTCAGACTTTCATCAACAGGCGCATTGAAGCCTAAAAGTTCATAGGTTGTGACCTTATAAAGCTCCAGCATCATTATTAAAACCGTCATAGTCGGCTCTGCTTCGCCCTTTTCATACCTTGACAGGGTTTTCTCCGATATTTCAAGCGCCTCCGCTGCAGCCTTGATGCTCAGGCCACTACCCTTGCGGCATTGCTTGATTCTTACGCCCAGCTCCATTATAACACGCAAACCGCATGGCGTGTTGCGTGACAGTTAATGTTTACTGCAACAGGAAGTCCTGCAATGTGTGTGGGGAATTCCTCAATATTAACTGCAAGAGCTGTTACAACACCGCCCATTCCCTGGGGCCCTATTCCTAACATATTAATCTTGTCAAGAAGGATATTCTCAAGCTCACAATAATACGGCTTCTTGTTTCTCTTGGTAATGTCGCGAGTCAACGCCTTCTTTGAAAGCACCGCCGCCTTATCCATGGTACCGCCGATGCCTACGCCTACAACCATAGGCGGACAGGGGTTTGATCCTGCCTTTCTTACTGTTTCAACAACGAAATCAATTACGCCCTCAACACCATCGGAGGGATTAAGCATCTTTACTCCGCCCTTGTTCTCACTACCGAAGCCCTTGGGTGCAAAAGTTATTTTAAGCTTGTCACCCTTTACGAAATCGCAATATATAACCGCAGGGGTATTGTCCCTTGTATTCTCACGATTAAGAGGGTCCATAACTACTGACTTTCTAAGGTAACCATCTGTGTAGCCTGCCGCAACACCCTTATTGATTGCGTCTGTAAGAGTGTCACCCTCTATCATTACCTCGTTACCGATTTCAACAAAGAATACTGCCATACCCGTATCCTGACAGATAGGCACCTCCTTGCGGTCAGCAATCTCTGCGTTATAAAGAAGATTCTTCAATACACCCTTTGATACCTCTGACACCTCATCTTTGACACCCTTTTCCAATGCCGCCTTAATATCGGGATTAATGTGACAATTTGCACTGATACACATCTCCCTTACTTTTTTTACTATTTCTTCACTGTTTATAATTCTCATTTTTTATACCTCTTAAATCTTACTTATGATACCAATACCCATGAATCGTACCATCTTAAATACTTGTCAACAAAATCTGCACTTACGGGGCTACCGCTGATAACGGGATAGAATAACATAAACAATACAACCGCCACCGCTGTGTATGCTACTGCACCGTACAGCACCGCCTTCTTATTCTGACTGTTGTCATAAATTGTCTTTATTGAGAAGGCAATTGCCATTACCACGAAGGGAACACAGGTAAAGAAGTGATAGATATATGTTGTTCTCAATACAAGTGTCCAGGGCAATAGCTGTGCAAAGAAGCCGATTGCTATAAACATTGCCGTCTTTGCCGACACCTTCTTAAACCATCCATCATTATACAGTACCAATGCAAACATTCCCACAAAAATAACTGTATAAAGAAGCATACACGGAAAAAATCTCACATACTTCTCATTGTTTAAGCTTGTAATCAGAGCAATCACGCAAAGCAGTGCAAAGATTGCGGTGTAGATACCCATCACCATACCCTTGCCACGTTTAAAATACTTCTTTGCACGACAGGGTATTACAACCGCTACTGCCAGGGTATAGGCAATAGCCACAATTCCTACCCACCATACCGCAGGGTTACCAAAAGCGCTTATACCCTGCTTCATAACACCCGAAACGGTGTTTGAGAAGTAGTATATAGGCCTATACATTATAGGCCACTCGTACCAATACGATGAATACGGATGGGTTGAATCAACAACTGTCTTTCCGTGGTAGGTCATCATAGCCTGTGCATTTGTAAATATAGTCTTAAAGCCTTCACCGCTTGGTCCCATTATGTGCGGAATATATGCCAGGGAATAAATTGCAAAGGGAATCACAACAAACATCAACACGCAATAGACAAGGGTTTTAATTGTGTTACCCTTAAAACTATCGATTACTTCCATATGCTTGATGCCTTCTGTTTCTCCCTTAGGGAATAGCTTTGCGTACTTATATTCCTTATAGCGTCTCCAAAGAGTAATGAAGAATAAAATCGCCAAACCTGCACCTGCATACATACCTGTCCATTTTGATGCTACACCAAGTCCGAAGCATATACCCGACAATCCCAAGGGGATAAAGGTTTTCTTCAGTGGCGTATCATAGAAACTCATTTTATAATACCTATACATAAAGTAATACATAAGCATTATAAAGAACACTATATAGGTGTCTATTGTAGCAATTCGTGTCTGAGTAAAATGCATAAAGTCAAAGGCAAACAGTATTGTTGTAAGACTTGCGAGCCAGCTATACTTAAACATATGCTTTGCTATCAAATACATTACCAAAACCATCAACACGCCAAACAGTGTACCGATGAATCTCCATCCGAAGGGGACCATACCGAATAGTGAAATACCTACTCCGATAAGTATCTTACCGAGAGGCGGATGAGTCCACTCATAGACGCTCATATCATTGAGCATTTCATATGCCGTTCTTGCGTGATATATTTCGTCAAAGTATGTGCCTGCCATATATGACTTGCCATTTGCCATATATCCCTGCTCGTCGAATAATGCAAACTCATCATCCTGTGACGCTGTTACAGGTGTAATGACATTGTCATAGTTATCCATAATCACAAGCTCTTTGAGGTACAGACAATCTGTGGGGTCAGTCTCTGACACCTGAGAGCTTGAGGTCAATACAATGTATTGCGCCTTAACAGGTGTTATGCTTTCAAAGTTCCATGTTAGTACCGAGCCCTGAGTCACCGTCCGACTTGCTATATTGTTTCTGTCCTTATCATAGAACCACAGGGTCATATCTCTGTTTGTTTCAAGATTCTTCGAACCAAGATAGAAGGCTACCTTTCCTACCTCCTTCTCCTCGCCCATATCTATAGTGACATTTCTACCTGTCAGGGATATTTCCGTTACGGGTACTGCCTTGTCACCCAGGTTATAGAATGCAACACAGGCATAAACCACCGTTATTGCCACCATTACTATTATATCAAAGCAAGTAAGCCTTGAGGCCTTTTCACTTACTGCAAAACGCTTTGTTTCATTCCTGTCCTCTGATTTTTTTCCTGTCCTTGTTTTGCTCTGCGTCTTCCCTTTTGAGACAGTTGTCACAGACACCTTATCCATTCCCTTGATGCACATATATACTGCATAACCTAAAATAATAAGATTTATAAAAGATGCAACCGTTACAACGGAAGAACGGAAATACGCACTCGGGTCAAGCTGATAAACGAACAATACCCATGCAATATTAAAGAACTGTGACAATGAGATTATTCCATACAGAGAGAAACTCTTGTTTGACGGCATCATAGCAAATGCCATCATAGCAAACACAATTGCAGGGAATGCGTATCTCTCGTGCATCTTAACTGATAACATATATATCCCAAAAACAAGAATAAATGCTGAAAGATAATTCTTCGCAGGATTCTTGCTCCTGAAAAATACATACCCCGAGAATACAACAACCCCTAAAATTGAAAGATAACCCACAATTGATGCAAAGGTTGTCAGAGGCTCCCAGTTACCGTTAAATACGCCGTACAGATTAAATGCATTGACAGTCATATAATCGTACTGACCCACAGTTTCAATATACTGCTTTATAATTACCTCAATACCATGGATAGGATTATTTCCAAAGGGCATAAACAATACAAACAATAATACTACTGCACCAACGCCCTTTAAGAGCATATTCAATAGTGCCTTCTTGTTAAAGCCATACTTTATAAATGCCTCTTCTATCATAGCAAAGCCGATTACAGGTGCAACAAAAACCGCCTGTGGCTTTATAAGAAATGCTGCTATAAACCAGATAAAGGAACGACCGAATCTGGAATGTGTTGCATAGTAAACCGATAAAAGCATAAACAATGCAAGCACTGAGTCAACCTGACCCCAGATACAGCTGTTTAGAATAGTAACGGGGTTGAACACAAAGAATGCAGAAATTATTGTCGCCTTTATGCTGTCATATTTGTCCAGTAATGCCTTATAAATAAACGCCGCAATACCTAAATCACATAATATTGAAGGCATTTTTATAACAAGCCACAGCATTTCATTCTCAAGCTTAAAAATGCTCTTTAATGCACCTAGCACGTACATTACATACACATAGCCGGGAGGATAATCATGGAAGCCGTTTGAAAGATAGAAGTTTCCGACTCCCTCATTGAATATCTGGTCTGACCAACCCTCAAAGCACGCCATATCAGTTTCATGGCCTCTTGTTATTACTGCAGCTATACATCTTGCTATAAAGCCAATTATGAAAACTGCAATTGCCGCACCGTATCTCTTCGTTTCGTTTGCTTTTATGGGCTTTTCCAGAGCTTCTCTCGCCGACAAAATCCAAGCACCGCCAAAGAATAACGAACACAGCGCCATAATTCCAATTATTGATGCCATATTACCTACTCCTTTATTTTTCTATCTACAAGTTTAACATATATTCTCTGTTATTTCAATAGTTTATCTTCCTGTCATGGAAATACTATGAGGCACATCAATCGTTGCCGCAACAGAGCCTGCATAGACAGGTACCTCATAGGCTATGGATGCCTCACTGAATTGCGAGAACAAGTCATCCATAATCAATGCCTGGCTTACCGACCATGCAATATCACCGGCGTACAGATGCTCACCCGGTTTATCGGGATTCCATCGCATCTTATACAAGGTGTTCTGTCTTGCACCCCCGGCATTGATGTAGTTTTCACTTATCCATTTTGCACCGCCCAGGATTGCCGCCTCGGGTGATGTCCAACCCATCTTATATGCCATCTTAGAGCCTGTGCCTACGGCATCAGAGTCAAATGCACCAATGCCAAACATATTATAAACCCTTGTGCCGTTGTAGTCTACGCCTGTGGCAAGCTGTGATGAGCCATAGCCTGTTTCAAGGCAGGCATGGGCAACAAGATACAATTCACTGATGTTATATTGCTTTGCCGCAGATATAAATATATCTGCCTTACCGCTAAGGATTCCCTTTCCATTCAGGAATGACGCCAATCTCTGTCGGCTTATACCATTATAATGTGAAAGGTCCATAAACTGATACTTATATGCACCTCTGGAAAACTCGTTGGGGTCAAGATACTGCTTTGTGCGTTCCTTGTCTGCCGTTTTCAGGCTTATTCCATCGTGGTACTTGGGTGTCGTGGGTATCTGCTTATCTGCCATTTCATCAAGGGTCATACCATATGCCACATAGGTGACACCGCCACTCATAATGTGGTTATCGGAATATATGGGTGTTTTTGAGAAGCCCGAAACTGCCACCTCAAAGCTATCCCACACCCCATCTGCACTTAGTGCCGAAATAATAGCTGTACCTTCATTTACACCGCTTAATACACCCAGCTTACTTATAGTGGCAATATTCTCATCCGAGGATTTCCAATCAATAAACTTATTCCGCGCATTAGCAGGTGTGATTGACGCTATAAGCTGTCGACTCTCCCCTGCCACAATGGTTGGCTCCTTGTTAAGAATGCTTACACCCTCAACCTTTATGGTCTCATTTATAACATTTACAAAGCACTTTGCTGAATGTCCGCCGTCTGCCGTTGTACCCACTACCTCCACAAGGCCAGTGTCCTTTGCCTTGATATGTCCTGTCTGGTCAACCTCTGCAATAGTGGTATCCTTTGAATACCATCTTATAGTTGCGTTTGACGCATTATGGGGATATATCACAGGCTCAACTCTCATACCTGTGTCCGTTATATACATATCAATGGAGGTGTTTTTGATATAAAAGCCCGTTACAGGCTGAACCACCTGAAGATATGCCTTGCGGATTATTCCAGTATATGTATTACTTACTGTGATTTCTACACTACCAGGATTTTTACAGAAAATAACACCATTACCGTCAATCTCGGCAACCTCAGTATCGGAGCTTTCAAATACAAGGCTTCTGTCCTCAATCAGGATAGGATATAACGCGGCATTAAGTTGAAGCACATTATTTTCGTTACTGCCGAGAGAATAGGTGCTTTCGTGCCAGGATAGGATAATATCCGAGTCGGCGTCCTCCGTCCCGAAGAAGTAACCGCTGTTCGTAGGGAATCGGGTCACAAGTCCGTTTTGTTCCTCACGCTTGTTTACCGAATCATTAAAGGTGGTGATTGCAACCAATGCAAAAATCAGGACAGCACAAACCGCCCCCGCCCATGGCGCGTAGCGGCGCAAGGGAATACTCTTTATTTTTTTTACTATTTCCCTGAAGTCCATTGTACTCTCCCTAAACAACAAGATAGGCGACAAAATGCCGCCGTATCTTAAACGTTATATCTCTTTAATATAAGATCGTGTGCCATATTCTCCATAGCATCGTCAAGGGGTGACAGCTCTACCACTGACTCATCCCTTCTCTTTATGGCATTTAAAAGAATGTAGTCACAAAGCTTTGGGTTTTTAGGAAGCAACGGTCCGTGAAGATAGGACGCCACAACATTCTTGTAAGTAAGACCCTCGGTCTTATCCTCACCATTATTGCCATTGCCTACCAAAACCTCACCCAATGCCTGATACATTCCAATATCTGTTTCCACACCGTGGTTTTCAAAGCCAACCACAGTTGTATCAAGCAGATTGCTTTTGATTACAACATCTCCCGAGAAACGGTTTTTGCTAATCTCGGTTTTAATATCAAGGACATTAAGTCCATCTATTCTCTCGTCACCCGAGGGATAACTTTTGCCAAGCATTGAAAAGCCGCCGCACAGTGCAACAAGCACTCCTTCATCCTCAATATATTTCTTTATGTCGTCCTTATATTTTCTAAGGCTCTCTAAGGCAAGCCTTTCTTCCTTGTCTGTGCCACCGCCCAAAAACAGTATGTCCACATCCGACAAATCAAGGGTTTCCGACTCCGTAGTAAAGACTACAACCTCCACCTCATAGCCACGCCACAAAAGTCTGCGTCTTAATGCTTCAATATTGCCACTGTCACCATACAGGTTAAGGAGGTCGGGATAAAGATGCATTATCTTAATTATCATTTCCATACTCCTCCAAAAGCTTCATCAATATATCCTCTGTAGGATACATTGCGGTGTAGTTAACCATTATATACACAACCTCCGAATCTGTAGCCAATGCTCTTTTTATAGCATCCTTCATATCATCGGTTACATCTATATCGGTTATATCCTCATACTTAAATCTCAGGGCAACATCATATTTTCTTATGCCTGTCACCGCAAGGGTTGAAAGGTTTTCGTCCCTTAGCTTTGGAAATGCCACATCCCATATCCATGATATGTCCTTACCATCTCCCCAGCCATCGTTTACAGCAAGAATAACATCCTTTTTGGTTGTATCCTGACATACTGTTGTGATTGCCTGGTTAAAGCCAAGTCGGAGGCCAAGCGGTCTTAAGGAAGACAAATGTCTTAGCCAACTCCTTGGCTCACAGAACGACATGGCTAC
>JAZOBR010000073.1:0-2209 GCA_045596105.1 Candidatus Ornithomonoglobus sp. | reverse complement strand
ACATAATTATGAAGTTTTTTAACCGTAATCTATTTGCAGATTTAAGAAATTATTCAGCAAAGGAATTTTCAAGGGATGTAATTGCAGGTATCATAGTTGCAATTATCGCATTGCCCCTATCAATAGCCCTTGCTATTGCATCAGGCGTATCACCTGAGAAGGGCCTTTATACTGCAATCATTGCAGGATTTGTGATTGCTTTGTTAGGCGGCAGTAAGGTAAACATTTCAGGTCCTACCGCAGCCTTTGCAACAATCGTTGCAGGTGTTGTTGCACAACACGGAGTATCGGGGCTTGCAATAGCTACCATTATGGCGGGTGTAATACTGATTATTATGGGCTTGTGCCGATTCGGTGCACTTATAAAGTATATTCCCTATACAATTACCACAGGCTTCACCTCGGGTATTGCAGTAACCATAGTAATTGGTCAGTTCAAGGACTTTTTCGGCTTAACCTTCCCCGAGGGCACTCATGCAGTTGAGACAATGGAAAAGCTTGTGGCAGTAGGCAAGTCCTTTGGTACAATAAATATAGAGGCACTTCTGGTGGGCGTGGTATCAGTAGTGTTGCTTACTGTTTGGCCTCAAATAAGCAAGAAGATTCCCGGCTCATTGGTGGTTGTAATATTGGGTTCGGCTGTGGTAAAGCTGTTTGACCTAAATGTTAATACAATCGGAGATTTGTACTCAATCAAGAGTCAGCTGCCTGTGTTTGCTATGCCCGAATTTAATTTCCGTACAATAAGCGCACTGTTACCAAGTGCCTTTACAATAGCAATTTTGGCGGCAATAGAATCCCTGCTCTCGTGCGTGGTTTCAGACTCGATGGTAGGAGACCGTCATGATTCGAATACCGAGCTTATTGCACAGGGTGCAGGAAACATATTCTCAGGCTTGTTTGGAGGTATCCCTGCAACGGGCGCCATTGCAAGAACTGCGGCAAATGTCAATAACGGAGGAAGAACACCTATATCAGGCATTACCCATGCTTTGGTATTGCTTTTGGTATTGATTGTCCTGATGCCATATGCGGCATGGATTCCAATGCCTGTAATTGCGGCAGTATTGTTTATGGTAGCGTATAATATGTGTGAGTGGCGTCAGTTTGTAAAGATTTGCAAGACTGCACCCAAGAGTGATATAACAGTATTGGTTCTGACCTTTGCCCTGACAGTAATATTTGACCTGGTAGTGGCAATAGAAATCGGTCTGCTTGTGGCGGCATTCCTGTTTATCAAGCGTATGGCGGATGTTACTCATGTCCGCCCGTGGACACGCTCTGATGAGGATGCATCAGATGACAACGGCAGATTGAAGAAGATACCTGAAAGGACACAGGTTTATGAAATAAACGGTCCCATGTTCTTTGTAACCTCTGACAAGGTGGCATCAATTCCCATCAAGGAGGGTGTAAAGGTGATTATTATAAGAATGCGTAATATTCCTGCCCTTGACATATCCGCTCTTCAGGCACTTGATGAGGCATATTTACTATGCAGAAAGAAGAATATAAGAGTGCTTTTCTCACACGTTAATGAACAGCCCAGGTCGGTTATGGAAAAGTCAGGCTTCTATGAGATGGTAGGAGAGGAAAACTTCCTTCCCAATATTGATGAAGCATTAAGAGAGGCAGAGGAATACTGTAATCAGAAATAAATTTCCAAGGAGGTTTGTCTAATGGAAAGAACAGATGTACTACCAATATCCAGTCTGATTGAATACTTCAATATGGAGGTTCTCTATGAGCCTGAGGATATAGATGAAAAGTTTATCACAACCTCGGATGTAAGCCGTCCGGGTCTACAGCTTGTGGGCTTTAGTGAATATTTTGACAATTCCAGAATACAGATAATGGGTAAGGTGGAATTTTCATACCTTGAGCAGCTTTCTGTCGAGGAGAGAACTGACATAATGGATAATTTCTTCACCCTTGGTATCCCTGCGCTTGTTATAACCAGAGGACTTCAGATATTCCCTGAAATGCAGGATTTTGCCGAGAGAGAGGGTGTACCGCTTTTAAGAGTTGAGCATGGCACATCTCAGTTTATGAGTATGGTAATCCGTTACCTTTCAGAGCAGTTAGCACCCAGAAGAACGCGCCATGGCGTTCTTTGTGAAATCTATGGTGAGGGTATTTTAATAATGGGTGAAAGCGGCGTTGGTAAGAGTGAGGCGGCAATTGAGCTTGTAAAGCGCGGACACCGTCT
>JAZOBR010000072.1:0-4004 GCA_045596105.1 Candidatus Ornithomonoglobus sp. | reverse complement strand
ATTGCCCAGGCATGAACATCTGATGCAAGCTGACGCTGGCACAACACTCGTCCCTCGGCACTTTCTGTCTGCACAGGAGGTGCGTTGTTCATACGGGAATCGGCAAATTTAATCACCGCATCTCCCCAGGTCTTTATATATGTATCTGTACCTGCTTTATATGCCGCCTTTATTCTGTCAAAGTCTGCCTGATTTGCCATCAACCTTGGATGCACGCCCTTCACGGGGCTTTCATTGTAGGTCTTAAGCACCTCTTCAGGCTCCGGACGAAGGAAGAATACAAGGTCGTTAAGTTCCTGCTTATCCTCCATTTTGCTTGGCTCATAGAAAGAGCTTCCGATAACCACCAAGCCATCACTTCTTATGGCCGAGGGACTAAACATTTTAAGCTTCATAGCACTTGCCAGGTCACTCAACTTAGCATAGCCATCCGACTTTTTACCGACTTCCGACGGAACATCTATTCCCCATACCGCACATAACTCGTCTAAGGGTATATATTTTTCACCATTTTCAGTATATGGTCTGTTCTTCAAAAGCGTCTTGTTACCCTTTGTATCCATAGCAACTCCACTTCTTGTATGAACAGCATATTTTCCTGATAGGATTGCACGCGCCTCACTCTCGTCCTTTGTAACAATAGTGGGCTTGCTCATATCAACCTCGAAGGTGTAATCATCAATTTCAGGTCTTGGCGCCGTTCCCTCATATGAACGAATGTTGTCAACCTCAACATCAAACTCCTTGTTTGTAACTCCGTAAACATAGAAGGTGTCAGGGATATACTCATCCTTTGTGATGGACTCATTATATTTACCCTCACAAATCAGATTACCGTCAAGGTAATACTTAACCGTATGCAGAACTTCATCAAAAGCGGCGGCAAAATTATGCCACTGCCCCTCCTTGATATCTATGGTTGCATCGTTATCACCCACTATTACTGCAGATGTTGAATCGTCCTTCTTATTTGCCTTTGCAATATAGTGGAACACTCTGTCTGTAGAGTTCTTTAAAACGGCTCTTATAGCCAAATATACACCTGTATCCGCATCATTAACCTTAAAATCAAAATCCCACACAAAGCAATCGGAATAATCGGGTGCCATTCCGATAAACTGTGCATTTACATCTCGCATATTTGTGCTTTCAGGGATTCTTGTAAGATGAAAGGCACGAGTAGGCTTTCCATCCCTGCCCGTTGTCTCGTACTTATCATCCATTATGGATGCACTAAGATCATACAATGTATATGGAGTAACCTTTCCTTCCTCAAAATCATGAATCATAAGGGTATTACTGCCAATCACATGCCCTCGCTTATCGGATGAAAGCTTGTTGAACTCGAAAAAGGAATATACATTTGCTTTGAAGCTTTTATCATAGTCAAATGTAACCGACTGCTTGTCACCCATCAGTGATGAAATACCAAAGGATTTCAACATCCCAAGCTTGTCATATTGAGCTACGATAATTTTATCGCTTTCCTCCGCTGTGACTGTAGCAGTGCCGTCGCCATTATCCTTAAAAGAAACATTCTTAACTGCAAAGGCAGATATGGATGTCAGGAATATAGCAAGGGCTGAAACCATTGAAATTAGCTTTTTGCATTTATTTACAAGCAAAGCTCTCGCCCCCTAATCAATTTACATCTATATACAATATATTTTATCATATAGAAATTTGAATTGCAATATTTTTCGTATTTTTACATTTTTTGTTTGATAAATCATTGGTAATGCGTTTGAGGATGTAAGCATTTAGAGTTTCACAAAAAAAGATGAGCCGAAGCTCATCTATTTTATCAATTAACTCTCCAGGTTGAAATGGACTTTGTGTAATCACTCAACGGTGTTGGGTCAACTGTAGAATTTGGAGTAATCTTAGCTGTAATTACGCAACTCTCACTTACTCCCGTAATCTTAATTCTTATTCTGCCGCAAGTAGGTGCAGCACCTAAAATATTGTCACCAATAAGTGATACAATCGGATTTTCAAATTCCTCAACCTCTACTGTACCGCCCTCAACCTTATATTCAACCTTACAACCCTTTGTGCCTCTTGTAAGTGTTATTACATCGTTCTCAGCATCAACCGATACCCTCGCATTGGTGTCGGGCATCAGATGCCAATAAACGGTGTTATCATCACCCGGGATTGTAATTTCATCACGAACAACAAGACTCTTTTTATTGTCTGTCATGAAGAAGCCTCGTGTTGCCTCTGTAACATCATACAGCACATCACTCATATCAACTGTATAGATTATTCCGTTATCATTCTTCTCAATCAAGCTTAACTCAGCACAGTTTGTTTCGCTAACGTTTGACGCACCAATATCCATGTCCTCGTTTGCCTCTGTGGGATTAGTCACAACTGTATTATGAGCCTCCGCACGTGCATTAAAGAACTTCCAACGCTTACCGCCTACCTTTGAATCCCAGTAATCTGATTCATAGGATGATGCTCCTAAATCACGGAACCATCTTATGCCGTCACTCTCGAATATGAAGGAGCCTGCATCAAGCTGTGAATGTGCCTGATACAAACGACCTCCCTTGATTGCCACAAAGGTGCTGTTACTATCCCAACTGTTTCTTGAGGTTGCAATATCAAGCTCATTATTGAAATAATCAAGCTCGGGTACTATCTCTGTTGTCTTATATTCGGGCTTATACCATACAAGCGACAATGCTATCGGCTCACCATTTGACCTGTTTACTGTACGATAACTGTGGGTTCTATTCTTTAACAATACATTTCCAAGACCCGGCTGGTCAAACTTCTCAGCCAACCACATAAACTCGGGTGAATAGAAATTGGAGGGTGATGCATCACCATAGTTAAAGATACCGCAATTGCCATGCATTGAAAGCTCCGAGATACCAGCCTCAGACAGACCCTCTATTGAGCTAAAGCCAAAATCTGTACCAAGGACAAAGTCCATACATCCCAGGAACTTAACAGTATTAATAACTGTGTACTCCCAATAGTGCGGTCCCTCAAACCATGCACCTGTGTTCCAATGGTACATATTGTACTCATTACCACGGATACAGTTAGCAACAAACCACGCCGATTCCTCCGGGTATACATCCATAAATGCCAATGCCGCCTGAGTTACACTACCGTTACATACTGTACCGTGGTTAGCATCGTTATTGAATGCAGTACCCATCGGTGTTGAGTTTGACAAGAATCCCTGGTAGCAGTATTGATAACCCTGCTCGTACATTGTTTTTTCAAACAATTTTCTTTCTTCGTCTGTGAATGCGTGATACATCCAGTCATATCCAATAGCAAAGCCTGCCATTGCCTCAACTATATCAAGATGTGCCTGAGGATGCCAGTTGGGGAATACCTCACAGTATATTCTCATAATTCTGGCAGCTTCGCGAACATACTTTTCATCCCCTGTCAAATGATATGCCATACCCCATGCGTGCATATCACCAGCAAGCTGACGATGCTCTGTAACTCTGCCCTCTGCTGATTCAATCTGTTTAGGCTCTCTACCAAATCTGCCATCAGCGTACTGAATCAGGTTCTCACCCCAATATTTAATATTCTCATCTGTGCCGGATTCATACTCTTCTCTTATTCTGTCAAAGTCCTCCTGTGTTGCCCATAGTCTCGGGTGCTGCTTGTAAACATCACTTTGCTTATAGGCATCAAGAATCTCCTCCTTTGACGGACGGTAATACAACATAAAGTCGTTAAGTGCCTGTATGTCGGAGGGTACCTTGAAATCTTCTGCCAACACAACAAGTCCATCACTTATGTCTGCCTTGGGAGTATATGTTACCAAACCTAATTCTGTTGCAATATCATTTAACCATGCATAGCCATCCGACTCTACATACGGCAACGAGAAATTCTTGGGCAAGTCCCATACTTCCTTAATTTCCTTCAGATTAACATAATAGTTGTTGTACTTCTTATAAGGCTTATTCTTTAATAATACCTTCTTACCGTCAGGACCCATTGCAACACCACTTCTTGTA
>JAZOBR010000071.1:0-10012 GCA_045596105.1 Candidatus Ornithomonoglobus sp. | reverse complement strand
GCCTGATGCACTAGAGGCAAAGAAGGAGAAGTTTGTGAAGATTATCACAGACAATGGCGAGATCGGCGAAGTTGAGGACTGGGGCAAGAAGAAGCTTGCATACCCCATCAACTTTAAGTCTGAGGGTTACTATGTTCTTGTTAATTTCAAATCAGATGTTGAATTCCCGAAGGAGCTTGACAGAAGATACAGAATCGACGAGAATATCCTTAGAACAATCATCATTCGTAAGGACGAAGTATAATCAACGGCGGTGAGAGAATGAACAGAGTTATTTTAATGGGACGCTTAACAGCTGATCCTGAGCTTAGACAGACTCCACAGGGCGCGTCAGTGACAAGATTTACAATCGCAGTTGACAGACGTTTTCGTCGTGAGGGCGGCCAGCAGGCTGATTTCATCACTTGCGTTGCATGGCGACAGACCGCAGAGTTTATATGTCGTTACTTCCAGAAGGGAAGAATGATTGCAGTAGAGGGACAGATTCAGACACGTACTTGGGATGATAAGGACGGCAAGCGTCAGTATTCAACAGAGGTTGTTATTGACAATGCATTCTTTACAGGGTCAAGGAATGATTCACCCTCAGGTGCAAGAGAAATGGCAGGAGCTTTCCAGTCGAACTTTGGTGAGTATAATGCTCCCCAGTCAGCACCGCAGGCACCCGCAGAGGATGCAGGCTTTGTTGATTTAAGTTTTGCGAATGACTTAGGCAGTGAGGACGATTTACCGTTCTAATGCCGACTTGATAAAAATTGAAGGAGGAAATCAAAATGGCTGAGAAGATGGAGAGACCTCAGAGAGCAGCAAGAAGACCTAAGCGTAAGGTTTGTATGTTCTGTGTAGATAAGGTTGAGAACATTGATTACAAGGATGTTGCAAAGCTTCGCCGCTATGTTTCAGAGCGTGGTAAGATCGTTCCCAGAAGAATCAGCGGTAACTGTGCAAAGCACCAGAGACAGCTTACAACAGCTATAAAGAGAGCAAGAATTATTGCATTGCTACCTTTCGTTGCTGAATAAGAATCATAAAACGACCCATTTGGGTCGTTTTTTTGTTGAATAGAGGGTCGTTTTTGCTTGCAAACAGGGTGCATATGTGGTAAAATAGAAAAGAAGTATTTTTACGGGAGAAAAGATAAAGTGAACAAGAGACTAAAGGGTAATTTAATTTTGTTTTTAACGGCGCTTATCTGGGGTTCATCCTTTGTTGCTCAAAGCGTGGGTATGGACTACATTGAGCCGAATACATTTATGGCAATTCGTACTCTTATGGGTGCCTGTGTGCTTTTACCTTATATTTTAATTACCGATGCCTGCAAGAAAAAGCAGGGTACATATAAAAAGACAGACATTAAGAAGCTTATAAAGTATGCGGCTATGAGTGGTGTTTTTCTGTGTATTGCACAGACCCTGCAGACCCATGGCTTAAAGCATACCACAACTGCAAAGAGCGGTTTTCTGACCGCCTTATACATAATCTTTGTGGCAATATTCGGCTTGTTCTTCGGGAAAAAGCTTAACCTTAAAACAGCCGTTGGTATTGTAATCGCAGTTGCGGGAATGTATTTCCTATGCTTGTTCGGAACAGAAATTTCCTTTAATATCGGTGATTTATTGACAATCCTCTGTGCCGTATTCTTTGCAGGACAAATCCTTGTTATTGATAAGCACGCAAATGAAATTGACGGTATCAAATTCTCCTGTGCACAGTTTTTTACCGCAGGTATTATAAACACAATCCTGATGTTGATTCTGGAAAAGCCTGATATGGGGAACATATTGAGCTGTATACCATCACTTTTGTATTCGGGCATAATGTCTTGCGGAATTGCATATACCCTGCAGGTTGTGGGACAGAAATACGCAGAGCCTACCTCGGCGGCAATTATAATGTCTTTTGAGTCGGTATTTGCGGCAATTTCCGGTTGGATTATTTTAAGTGAGGTTATGAATATATCCCAGATTGCAGGCTGTGCGTTAATGTTTGCGGCAATAGTATTGGTGCAGCTTCCGGAAAGGAAGGGTGTAATATGAAAGAGGTTGTAAGAGTAATAAAGTTTATATTGTTTTCAATCAGTGCAGGTATAATACAGATTGCGAGTTTCACCCTCTTAAATGAATTTTCAGGACTTAACTATTGGCCCTGCTACTTGATTTCATTGGTGTTAAGTGTGGTCTGGAACTTTACCTTAAACCGCAAGTTCACCTTCCATTCGGCGGTGAATGTGCCTGTTGCGATGGCAAAGGTGCTGGGATACTATGCAGTATTTACTCCTCTTAGCACAATTTTAGGCAACTATTTAGTGGAAAGTCTTATGTGGAATGAATACATTGTGACAGTGATAAATATGCTTTTGAACTTTGTAACAGAATTTTTATTCCAACGCTTTTTCGTTTTTGGAAAGGATATAGACAATAATTAAAAACATACCAAAGGAATATTTCCTTTGGTATGTTTTTTGTGTTGAAAAATGAACATTTATGTGATAGAATAGATTTAACGCAAGTTAAATCTATTCAGCTAAATTCGCTAACGCGAGCTAAATGTGCTTTGCACGCTAAATTACTTCGTAGCTAAATTGACCTTCGGTCAGCTAAAAGCGAATTTAATTTAGCTACTCCGAAGGAGTTATTTAGCTATGGAACAAAGTGGAATAATTTAGCTTTGCAACTTGTTGCAAAATTTAGCTTAAAGAAATTGATTGGATGTGAGAACATGGCAGAAAGTATAATGCTTGATAAAGCAAAAGATTTTGCAGTTGAAATTATAAATATGTGTAAGAGCATCAAAGAAAACAAAAGAGAAAGTGTTTTGACAAATCAGCTTATGCGTTCTGGAACATCAATCGGAGCTAATATTCATGAATCAAAATATGCACATGGCACAGCAGATTTTATTTCAAAAATGCAGATTGCCTTAAAGGAGTGCTACGAATCTGAGTATTGGTTAGAACTTCTTAACAGAACAGAATATATAGATGATGAAACATATAAATCAACAATAAATACATGCGGTCAAATCCGCAGAATGTTGATTTCATCAATAAATACAGTAAAAGAGAAAAACGAGAAGAAATGAAATATATGTAGAATAAGTTGGTGTTCAAGGAGTGTTTATGTTGGAAGGTGTTGAGAGATATAAAGTAGATTTATTACCGCACAATCCATTTTGGAAAGAAGAATTTATAGAAGTAAAGGATAAATTTGAGATGGTTTTAAATGATGTTTTAGTTGACATACAGCATGTTGGTAGCACCGCAATACCAACTGTGTGGGCAAAACCAATTTTAGATGTTGCCATTTTGGCAAAAAGATTTGGAAATACAGAAATCGAAAAAATAAAAAAGCTTGGGTATGATTATTGTGGAGTAAATGACAACAATTCTAATTATCATTTGTTTGTTTTAAGAGGAGAGAATAAGATTTCCTTACATCATATTCATTACTATGATAAAGTGGGTTGTGGATTTGAACAGTTGGTTGGATTTCGAGATTATTTAAATGAGAATGAAAATATTGCAATTCAGTATGACAAATTGAAAAAAGCACTTTTAAAACAATATAAAGATGATAGGCAACAGTACACTAAGGCAAAAGCTGAATTTATTCAAGCGGTTATAATAAAATAGACGGCATCTAAATCATACATTAATTCTACAATAATTAAATGGGTGAGTATTGCCCATAGATTTTACGAAAGGCTTGATGAACTTGAAAAAGATATTGACATTTATATTGTATCTTATAATGTTTCTGTTGGTGTGCATTTTCTTTACAGGCAATGGTTCATTTATATACGAAGCATTTTAAAAAGGAGTAACCAATGAAAAGGATTTTGGCGATTACTTGTGCTATGGCAATCTGCCTCTCATCCCTTCTCGGCTTATCGGGATGCAGTGAGGAACAGGTGTCGGCCGGGGGCAATGCGAATATTACGGCGGTTGTAATCGGCTCGGAGACGGAGCGCGATAAGGTATCAAATCAATTAAAAAACGGAATAATGGCAAATCTTGATGTAAGCTACGATGTGTTTTTGGGTGACCACGATATTGCATACATAGAAAGTCTTACAGATGATGTAACATCTACAGAGGTTGAAGCCTTTGTAATGGGTGGCGGTACTGCAGTTATAGACAATTCCTGTATCCGTAGCTTCTCAAATGAGTTTTTGGGTGCAGAGGAAATTGTGGAGTTTATCGGTATGCCCATTGATTTGGAGTATCACTATACCGAAGATAACCTGACAAACATAAGTCAGCTTATTTATGACTATACTCTTACCATAAAATCCTATGTGGATTTTCCTGACTATGAGGCAAAGACATATGGTGATGGTATAATCCCATCGACTGCCAAGGTAATTGCAGGCAAGGATGGAATAGGACTTTATACGGTCAATAAATACGGCAAGGGTACGGTGTTTGTGACAAACCCGATTCTGCCCTCGGATTACACAGTAACAGAGCTTCGTAAGGGTGAGGAGGGTGAGCCTATGGCTTACAGCACCACCGCGGCGGAGAATCTTTTGCGAGGCTATTATGCGGAGTATGTTTCAAAGGCAAAGTATGGCTTTGCAGTAGAGCGTACCTTCGGTACGTACGGAACAAAGCCTGCGGCGTGGACCTTGCACTATGAGGATATTACAGGTATCGAAAACGGCTCAATGACAGCCTTCACAAAATATTGCATTGAGAATAATCAGATGCCATCATATACCCTTATACGAAATGCGTATACATGGTTCAAACGCTCCGAGAGCGTCACATATCTTACATATGACGGCGGCTTTAAGGCGGATGCCTACGAGGGTGCATACTGTAGCGGCAGGCATATTGTGTCGGGCAGTAAATGGCTTGAATTGGATTATTATGAGAATACCAACAGCTATTTTGAGGACAATTCTGCCTACATAAAGCGTGCATATCCGTTCCCTGCAGATTGGAACGAGGATGGAAATATGGACCTTATAGTAGGTAGCGCCGACGGTAATATTTATTATTTTCAGGGCAATGGAATGGGTACAAACTATGAAGTGTCCGCACCTATGTATTTTACCGATGAGAACGGTAACAAGCTAAACCCGGGCGGTTTTTCATCACCTGTAATCTTTGATATTAACGGTGATGGCAAGGGTGAGATTGTGACAGGTAGTGAGGATGGAACAATCCGCGCGTATAAGTCACTGAAAACGGAAAAGAACCCCGATTCTATGGCGTTTTCATATATGTATGACGTGCTTGGTACAGGGTTATATGACAGTATGATTTCCGCAGGACATCTTAATAATGACAATATTATGGACCTGGCGGTAGGCTCGCGTTCAGGTGAAATGCGTGTATACTACGGCTACACAGAGGATGGCAAAACCACCTTTTATAATGACTATGTGACGGTAGCAACCAATGAAAATTGGATTTCACCCTGTATCCATAATGGTAAGCTTTTTGGCGGTACCCGAGAGGGTTATGTTGCCACCTTTGAGTTTGATGGGGAAATCTATAAGAAGACAGGCTATGTACAGGCAGATGTCAACTCAAGACGAGGTAATAAGAATGTAACAATCGGTATGAACAGTGTGCCGAGGTTTTATGATATTGATAATGATGGTGATGAGGACCTTATAATGGGGAGCCTCGAGTATGGTATGGCATACCCCATAGACAGTGAGTATTTCCCGTATCGTGATGAGCTAATAAAACAGCTTCAGGTATGTGATGAAAACGGCTTGTATGTTGGCGTGCATGGACTTACTCACAAATACGCATCTCCCGAACAGGAGGCGTTGGAGCTTGAATACCACAAGAAGGCTTTTGAGAGCTATGGCTTGCCGTGGGCAGGTCAGGGCGTCAATCAGCACACGTGGTTTACAAGTAATTACGGCTATGACGGAAGCGGTATAGATGGCTATAATCCAAGCTATAACGGTACCTTTGCGGCTCAGAATAATTCAGGGCTTTTGTGGAACAGCGGCTCAACCTTACCCGAGGCAGACTTCTTTCCGGAGAACTGTGCAGAGAATGCAATTCCTATGCCACAGTACCTGCCCGAGTATGACTATATGGTGTTTGAAACCTGTAACACACCCCATGGCGACGGCACTCACACCTATACAACCGTAAAGTATGAGATGCCCCTGCTGTTCTATAATCATTGCGATTATATGTACGAGTCACCCGAAAGTCAGATGGCTGCATCTGACAGAGTAGGGGAGTTGGTTAATACCTACGATTATATGTTTATGCGTGAGGACCAGCTTGCAAAGGCGGTTTGTGCGGCATATAACACAGACTTCAAGGTGGATACAACTAAGGCGGGCATATTCATAACTGCCACTTCAAGGGATTGTAATAAAGCATTGTATGATGAAAAGTTTGCAGGCTCTGTAGGTGTTAAGGTGGTGTTTGCAGATGGTTCTGATGCAAACAGATATACAACAGATGCAGTGGTGAGCCGAGTTGAGGGCAATGCGATTTATGTATCGGTAGGCAATGGCGTAATTGTGTCGGAGGGTAGCAATAGCGGTCTTAGAATTAAGGGTGTAAATACCCCTGCAAGGATTAAGACAAATAGAAATAGTGCTACCATAAGGTTCCTGGAGGAGGGTATGATGTCGGTAAGAGTTGAAGGCGAGGCATACACCAAGTCGAAGGGCTGGAAGACAGAAAAGGATGGCCACGATACCGTATTTGTAAAGTTCGGTAAGGCGGACACCTTAAAAATTAAAAGATAAAAGACAAGTTTCCAAGTATCATCTTTTCTCTATTCACTATTATCTGGGAACGCTGATTTTTTTAGATAATAGAGAAGGGAAAAGTGAATAGAGAGGAGCACAAAAAACGCCGATTTTAGTTAAAATCAGCGTTTTTTTGGTGGGAGAGGGTGGATTCGAACCACCGAAGCTATAAGCAGCAGATTTACAGTCTGTCCCCTTTGGCCACTCGGGAACTCTCCCTTATAATACGGGACAAGATGTCTTGTCCCGCTTGGAGCTGGTGATGGGACTCGAACCCGCAACCTGCTGATTACAAATCAGCTGCTCTGCCAATTGAGCTACACCAGCATATTAAGTTTTTTATGGTGGGAGTTACAGGGCTCGAACCTGTGACCCTCTGCTTGTAAGGCAGATGCTCTCCCAGCTGAGCTAAACTCCCATTCTTAAGCAAAAGTTTGGTCGGGATGACAGGATTCGAACCTGCGGCCCTCTGGTCCCAAACCAGATGCGCTACCAAACTGCGCTACATCCCGTCAGTTAAGGTTTCCGTTCCCTGTCGTCGAACGACTAACTAATAATAGCATAACGAAAAGCTTTTTTCAAGCTAATAAACCCTCTAAAATGCATTAAAACTCTAATAAATCTTTAAAAAACGCCCTAAATCGCATCTATGCGTTAAAAAACGCACTTTAGATAATATTTTTGTAATTTAGAGTAAATGTATTTTTTTTGCTCGAAACATCCCGAAAAGTATAGCAAAACATACAAAAATCCCTGCAATTCCCGATATGCGATATGCTATGTTTATAAGATTTTGAAACCCTAATCGTGACAACAAATATGCCACCATAGACATAAGCAAAATGTAAAGTCTCTTGTTTTCGATTCTCAATCCCCATATGGCACTGCTGCCGCTTGAGAGGAGGGTGGTGACAACGGCAACGGACAGGACTGAGGTATAGATAATTGCAAGGGTGTCATTTTGCCGTCTTGCGAGAGTGAGCATTGGAAGTGCGCTTAAATCAATGCGGTTATGGTAAATAGAAAGTAGGGCGTAAACAAGCACCATTAATATAAGAGTAGTAGTCGATGTCACCATGGTAACCGCCACCGCATCCGATTTTGTTTTTAGATTATGTGAAAGACAGACTAAAAGCGGTGCCATGGATATAAGATTATACCCACTATATATAAATCCATCCGAAACGGCATTTACACCTATATGCGAAAAGGCGTGATATTCCCTGAAGGTAAGGATATAAAGGCAGGATAATACCATAAAAAACACAAGCCCCATACCGATTATGCCGTTCATAGAAAGTATGCGCTCCACCCCTGTCATTAATAAAAGTGAGAAAAGGAATGTCAGGATTAAGCCTGTAAGGGCGGTGGGGAGAGGGACAAAATCCTTGAGTATTTCTGCAAGTGCCGAGAGCATTGCTCCATATACCGAAATTGCAAAAAAGATAGTTACTCCGTTTATTATTCTTTTTGTGTAACGACCCCTTAGGGTTGATAAAAATCCGTCATAATCCATTTGCGGACGCTTTACTAAAAAGCTGAGCACACAAAATATAAATACACCAAAGAACAGTACCGATGAAATAATACCAAGTATGCCATACCTGCCAAATACCACAAAGTAGCACAGGATTTCCTCGCCTGAGGCAAAGCCTGCACCGATTAATGCCGCTATAATAGAAAACGATGAGATAAGAATACCCTTCAAAGAAATCACCCCATAAAGGATATGAAAAATGGTCGCACAATATGTGCGACCATTTGAGTTATGTCAATTCTGTTATGCTTTTGTAATACTCAGGATTTTGAACTGTACAGTACCTGCAGGAGTTTCAACCTTGATTTTCTCCCCCGCCTTGCGGTTGATGCAAGCTGCACCGATAGGTGACTCGTATGATAGCTTGTTAGTAGTAGGGTCTGCCTCTGAAGCACCAACGATTGAATACTCAACCTCGCCTGTCATACCCATCATCTTTGCCACATCACCTGAGAACTCAAGAGTAACCTTTTTTCCAACAGTAACGGCATCGTTTGACTCAACTTCCTGGACCTTTGCATACTTTAGCATATGCTCAATCTGGCTGATTCTTGCCTCTACCTCTGCCTGTTCATCCTTTGCAGCATCGTATTCAGCGTTTTCTGATAAATCGCCGAATGATCGCGCCTCTTTGATTTTTTCGGAAATCTCTTTACGTGTTACGTTTACAAGCTGTGCAAGCTCCGCCTCAAGCTTTTCCTTGCCTTCGTTTGTCAAGATATATTCCTTGTTTTCTGACATGATATCATTACCTTTCAAAATATACTTACCAAGGCATTATATATTATTTTTTATGAATTGTCAACAGTTTAATTGGTTAAATTAAAGTAAAGAATATATTAACGGCAAAAAAGGAGCATTTCTATGTATACGGAAAAATCAATTACACTGAAATCGGATTTCTATTCACGCTTTGGTGAGGGTGCAGGCGTTGTGACGTTTGAACGCACATCCACCCCCTGCAGTATCCTTGATGGCGGCGACAGCTTTCTTGCCTTTGGATTGGGCTGTGGAGTTCGTGCCTATGGCAGAGCCTACGGTGACATACTGAAAATAATGGACAGCAACAGTAATGTATGTGACATAAGCTTTTTAAAGGGTGGACGGGGTGCTGAAATACTATATATGGCGGATATGCCGGGAATTAAGGGTACGGAGGAGCATATAATTTATACCGTAAACAAGCTCCTAAAAAGAATGGGTAGGGATAGCTACAGAGATTGTAAGGACGATATGTGTCAGGTGGTGGATAAGTTTGCACCGCAAGGCTGGTGCGCCTGGTGCGTAGATGGTGAGGTCAGAAGTATGCCGTTCCCCTTGGGTGAGTATAATGTGATTCTGATAAGGACACGCAAGTGTCGGATTGCAAGCGACATTGACTTGCTGACACAATTCCGCAGGGGAGAGAGTGAGCGTATAGCACTTCTGGGAAAGTCCCTGAAAGAGTGCAGATTAGAACCCTTCTTTGAGGCGGTGAAGGTGTCGGAGGCATCCGTAGAAAGGCTTCTTTTACCATCAAAGGAGTTGCTTGCGGCAGTGCGTGCGGCGGAAAATGCCAATGGAGTTATGGCATCGAGGATATGCGATATGGGTGTGGTGGCATTTTGCAAAAA
Organism: Candidatus Ornithomonoglobus sp.; assembly: GCA_045596105.1. GTDB lineage: Bacteria > Bacillota > Clostridia > UBA1381 > UBA1381 > Ornithomonoglobus. The sequence continues at coordinate 127 of JAZOBR010000071.1, read as the reverse complement.
GGCGTTAACGGACAATGCGGTGCATACCATTATAAATGAGTGCGGTCGGGAGCTGGGATATACAGTGAATGTTTCTGATGCAAAATAAATAAAAAAAGTATGGACTAATCATAAAATAACTGATATA
>JAZOBR010000070.1:0-6102 GCA_045596105.1 Candidatus Ornithomonoglobus sp. | reverse complement strand
AAGAGAAAGTCAACAGAAATCGGCATAAGTGCGGTCCGCGGCGGAACAATCGTTGGTGACCACGAGGTAATCTTTGCGGGCAATGACGAGGTAATTGAGCTAAAGCATCACGCTGCATCAAAGGAAGTGTTTGCGGTAGGTGCAATCAAGGCGGCAAAGTTTATGGCAGGCAAGCCACAGGGCCTTTACGATATGAATATGCTTGTGGCGGAAATGATATAAAAAATAGAAATTATGCGCAGTATCCTATGTGGTACTGCGTATCTTTTTGTTTGTGATTTTTTCGGTGTAACTGTAATGTCATAATTCTAAAAAATAAATGTAAAAAAATTAAAAAAATCTCTAAAAAGGTATAGATTTTTTTGCAATAATGTTGTATAATATTTATTATACATATATGATGTATTTTGTGTAAGCAAAAACATAATAATGGTGAGAAAAAATGAATAATATTTATAAAACACAAGAAAGGTAAAAAACAGGTAACAGATTATGAATATTGACAAGTTACTCAACCCTGTGGTGGACCAGCTTCCCCCCTCAGGAATAAGAAAATTCTTTGACATCGTTGCAACAATGAAGGATGCAATTTCGTTAGGCGTAGGAGAGCCTGACTTTGTAACACCTGATGCAATCCGCAATGCAGGTATTGAGAGTCTTCAGAAGGGACAGACCTACTACACCTCAAACAGCGGACTTATTGAGCTTCGTGAGGAGATTTGCAACTACAACGACAGAAAGTACGGCGTAAAGTATGAGCCGTCACAGGTTCTTGTGACAGTGGGCGGTTCAGAGGCAATTGACGCTATGATTCGTGCCGTTGTATGCCCCGGTGACGAGGTGCTTATTCCCGAGCCGAGCTTCGTATGCTACAGACCTCTTACAGAGATGGCAGGAGGTACACCTGTAATCATCGAAACAAAGGAGGAGGACAACTTCCGTCTTACTCCTCAGCAGTTAAAGGAAAAAATCACGGACAAGACAAAGCTTTTGATATTGCCCTTCCCAAATAACCCCACAGGTGCGGTTATGTCAAGGGATGATTTAGAGGCAATCGCAGAGGTTTTGAGGGATACAAATATTCTTGTATTGTCCGATGAGATATACGGAGAGCTTCGTTACAGTGAGGAGACACACACTCCCTTCTCAAAGCTTGAGGGAATGTATGAGAGAACGGTAGTAGTAAACGGCTTCTCAAAGGCGTTTGCCATGACCGGCTGGAGACTGGGCTATGCTATGGGACCAGAGCGTATAATCAAGCTTATGACAAAAATCCATCAGTTTGGAATTATGTCATCTCCCACTACAAGCCAGTATGCGGCAATAGAGGCATTAAAGAGTTGTGACGAGGATGTAAAGATGATGTGTGACGAATATAACAAGCGTCGCAGAATCATTGTTGACGGCTTCCGTAATATGGGCTTGAGCTGTTTTGAGCCTTACGGGGCGTTCTACATATTCCCCTGTATCAAAAAAACGGGAATGACAAGTGACGAATTCTGTAACCGACTTCTTGAGGAGGAAAAGGTTGCGGTTGTACCGGGAACGGCGTTTGGTGAGTGCGGAGAGGGCTTTATCCGTTGCTCATATGCATATTCCATAGACAACATTGAAGAGGCATTAAAGAGAATTGCAAAATTTGTGAAAAAGCACATAAAAGATTAACAAAAGAGCTTCAGATAGATGGTGGAAGGAGATAACAAATGAAGGTATACCAGTTGATATACACTTCTGTTCAGTATAGCCTTGCAGACCCCGAGTTAGGATTGGAGAATCAGCCGGGACAGAGAGTATATTCCTGCTCTCAGGGTCTTACAGAGGAGAATATTGCAGAGCTAATGCGATTCTCAAGCTATAGACTGCCCAATAATAATGAGATTGAATTTTCAGAGGAATTTGGTGACCCGTCAGTTCCTGAGCTTTTCCCCAAGGCATTCCGCACCCTTCGTCTTTCAGACGGCAAGCTTGCCGCAATACAGACAGTATACGCAGGCTATGACCTGATGGGTGAGGAAGGCAATGTATTTGCTCACGCTCTTGTTTTTGACGAGTATGATGACAAATTCTTCCCTGAGCAGTATTTTGGTTCGGAGCTGTTTCGTACATATCTTACAAAGGAGGAGTACGAAAATCAGCTTGTGAGATATATGCCGATTCTTGTTGACCCACAGAGGCCAAGAGCAACAGAGACAATGATAGAGGAGTTTATAGGGACACATAGGCATGAGCTTACCTACCTTATAAATCATTCTGTAACAATGCTTACCTCGGAGAATCTGAAGAACATCTGCATATGCACAGAAAGCGCAGAGGAGACAGAAAAATATCTTGTGGCATTAAAGTGGTTGTTGCCCAGAGATGTGTCGGTTAATACAGGTATTTCTACATATAATGTATACCTGCCCTCTGATAAGCAGGACAAGATTGTTTTCCATGGTACGACCAAGGACAGAAACAATATTACAAGAGAGGCGATTGATGCAAGAGAGAATTGTATTTATGTAGACTTTGGTGCCATTGATTTTTCGGCGGTGGCAGAGTCGCACCTTTTCAGCTTCTCACTTGACGAATTGAGAGCAGAGTACAAAAAATATAAGTTCACATCAATCAGTGCATACCTTGATTGGTTCTCACTAACACAGAACACAACCTTCAGCGGTATGGGCGGAAAGCTTTTGAAGTTCCGCCGTTCTGCAGGTGACGAGGCGTTTGCAATTCGTGCAAAGGAGCTGTTTAAAAACATCGAAGACGAGGAGATGGATGAGGTACGCTTTGAGATAACAAAGGTAATGTACGACAACATCGAGCTTTTCGAGGACGAGGCAGAGAAGCTTACAGAGCTTTATGTGGACGATTGCATAACTAAGCTATGCAAGGGTGAAACCTACGAAATTCAAAACATATTCGGAAAGGGAACTCCTGCACAGATAAAGGTTATGCTTGAGAATTTCACCAGGTATATGGACTGCATCTGCGATAATTTTGACACCATGGGGGACAGAAATAAGGGTCTTCTGCTTGGGTTTATTGCAAGGGTGAAGCATACGGGTGAGTTTGAGAGCTGGAAGGAAATGATGCAGGGTAAGAGAAAGTATCTTTCTGCCCTGACAGAGCTTGCAATAAACGGTATAGTAACAGGCTATGGTGCAAATATGTTTTCTGTCCCCCAAGGATGGACAGAGGACGAGGTGTTTGAGCTGATTGCATATATGGAGGCATCCACCGAGAGCAAAAAGCTGCGCACAGGCTGTATCAAGTTCATCTTAGAGCATGATGACGTTAAGTGGGAGCGTTTCGGCGTTACCATTGCAAAACGCAAGAAGCTTCCTCAGGAGGCTGAAGTGGATTCGGAGAAGATAAGACGAATGCTATCGCGTGTAGGCTATGAACCCTTCAAGCGTGGTACTTATGAGACCATTAAGAGAGAGGTTATGGCAGACATTGAGGATAATCCGTCACCCTTTATGGTGTCAAGGCTACTATATAATTTCTATATGTGGCAGGGGGCATATGGTGACCAGCGTGAATCAAAGAGATTGGCAGAAAAAGTAAGGAGACTTATTTTGGAGCTAAAGGCGAAGGAGCCTCAGTGCTACCATTATATGATTGCCAAGCTTGCAACGGAGATTATAGAGTCGCCGGGACATTACCACGAGGTAATGGTAAATATGGAGACTGTTCCTAACAGCTTCTGGAATTGGTTTTTAATCGGTGCAATCCGTAACAAGCGTGATGACAGAAAAATGCTTCAGTACATAAGAATTTATGAAACGAACAAAATGAAGCTTTCAAGATTTGACATCAAGGACGAGCTTCGAGGAGTATTTCGTGACCAATAATATAAGAGGGGAATTTTAAGATGAAAAGCTTTTTAAAGAAATTTTTAGCGACAGTATGCGTGGTGTCAACTGTCCTTACATACGCATCAATTGCAGTATATGCAACAGATGAGTTCCGCACAGGTCCTAACTCAGGCGATGCGGTAACAGATACCGTAGAAAGCTCAACTGTAGCAAATATACAGACAAGCACAACAGGTGGTGCAGAGGAGCCGCAGAGCGTAACAACACAGGCAAAGAGCTCAGTCTCAAGCAAGTACCTTACAAAATGGGGAGCCTTCTTCTGGTTCTTGTTATCAGTAGTTGTAAACTTCTTTGTAGCTTGCTGGGTAGGAAATCGTTTCTATCGTCTGGCACGCCGCAGCGCGCAGTCATCCTCAGAGATACGTGCTTTGAGAAAGGACATTGAGGAGAAGTTCTCATCAACACTAAAGGATATTGATGAGCCTGTAACAGAGGTTGTAAACTCAAATGAGAGCTTTGCAAGAACTGAAGAGGGTATGGATTTGCCGGCAGAGAGACCGTCGGTTGAAATCAACGATGAAGAGCGTGAAATCCTGGGCAGATGGGACAGAAGACGTGAGGTTGAGACAGAGGCTCAGGCTCAGAAGATGCGTGAGGAAGTGCGCAGAGAGTATGCACCCACACGAAGGATGTCAGGTATTGAGTTTGGCGATGAGGACGGCAAGGAAGAGGCGCCCGAGGAAAAGAGTGCTGTTCGTACAAAGCTTGAATCATTGACAAAAGCAGGCTCAAAGGTAGGAGGCAAGGCAAAGGATTTCCTTGCAAACATCTTCCCCTTTGACGAGGAATAAGAAATATAAAAAGCGGTCGTATATGATGTGGCCCCAGAAAGTTAGACTTTTTATAGCGTAGTAGTTTAGTGACTACTACGCTATTTTTATGCAGCCAGGGTGTTAAGTCTATATTGTACCGGACTCATCCGCCCAGGTTTCTCTTTAATTCTCTTTTCGTTGTAATATTTATATATCCTTCAATAGCTTCTTTAATCCCATCAAAACCATAATAAGTTGTTCGATAATACATTTCTTGTTTTAATATTCCAAAAAAGTTTTACATAACAGAGTTGTCATGACAGTTCCCCTTGGTGCTATTTTACGAACATTGATTTCGTATGAACTGTATTTATGACTTTTTCTTGTAAACGAAGCAACCTGAAAACATAATTTTTGCATCATTCTTTGTGCTTTTTTTATAGTACAAGCTCGACACTATGGGTGTTTTCAATAAAGGCTATGTGTCAGCCTCTTTTAAGCATCTCTATTTCAAGACCGGGGAATGCATCCTCTGTATTCTGTCTTGAAACATCACTTATTTGTTTTGTTGTGCTCCTGAGGAAAAACTATACTTGCGTTTTTGCCTTCAAAAATGAATTCCTCGCACTTAAATTCGTTCCAAGTATCGATATTGTACCTACAAAAATAATATAATATATAATAGCATATTTAAGAAAAAAATACAATAATTTGCAAAAATAAGGCAATTTTAGGTATTATGTACAATAAAATAGATTATTTTTATTCAATTATAGTATTTACTAACAAAATCATATGTGGTATAATAAGAAATAATAATCTAAAGCAGGTATGCCCTATTTTAAAGGAAAGAGAACAACGCAAGGGGTGAAAAACGGATGGAAAACACAAAGGAACTGCTTGGCATAACGGATTTCCAGACTTACCTTTTCAATTCAGGTAACAACTATAAAGCCTATGAATTTCTTGGAGCTCACAAGGTGGGCAAGGCGGGCTTTCGGTTTGCGGTCTGGGCACCTAATGCAAAAAGTGTTTCGGTTGCTTGTGACAAAAATGGATGGACGGGTAACGGAATGGAGCTTGTCAGATTCGGAGATACCGGTATATGGGTAGGAGAAATTGCCGATATTTGTGACGGTGATTATTATAAATATGCAATCACCACGCCTGAGGGTGAGGTGGTAATGCGTTCCGACCCATATGCAAGATACAGTGAACTTCGACCGGGCACTGCGTCCGTGGCATATGAGGTAAAGCCATACAAGTGGGGGGACAGTAAATGGCTGAAGGCACGAGAGAAGCGGGATAAACTTCATTCTGCAATGAACATCTATGAATGTAACATTGGCTCGTGGAGAACTCACGAGGACGGAAGCTTTTTAAACTATCGTGAGGTAGCAGAGGAGCTTGTGCCGTACCTGGTGGATATGGGATACACCCATGTGGAGCTTATGCCCCTTACAGAATATCCCTTTGACGGCTCGTGG
>JAZOBR010000069.1:0-3439 GCA_045596105.1 Candidatus Ornithomonoglobus sp. | reverse complement strand
TCGGTGTGTCGGGCGGCAAGGACTCTATGGTTATGTTGTGGGCATTGCAATTGCTTTCAAAGTACCACCCTATGAATTTTACCCCTGTAGGACTTGCAATTGACCCCGGCTTTGGCGGTGACTACACTGAAATTGGGAATTTTGCTGAGAAAATCGGTGTAGAGTTTCATATTAAGGAAACACAGCTAAAGGAAATAATATTTGACAAGCGTAAGGAACAGAGTCCTTGCTCATTATGCTCTAAGATGCGTCGCGGTGCATTAAATGATATGGCAAAGGAGCATGGGTGCGATACCCTGGCATTAGGTCATCACATGGATGATGTATTGGAAACTTTTTTTCTTTCACTGTTGTACGAGGGGAGAGTTAATTGCTTTTCTCCTTTTACATATCTTGATCGTTCGCGTGTAACACAAATCCGACCTATGATATATGTGAGAGAATGTGACATAAAGAGTGTGGTGGAGAGGCATCACATTCCCGTAATGCCTAAAATATGCCCCGTTGACGGAATAACAAAGCGTGAGGACATGAAGGGCATTATAAAGGATCTTGAGAAGAAAACAACCCCCGGTCTTAAAAAGAGACTTTTCCACGCAATATCAGCCTCGGGCATAGAGGGTTGGAGGGAATTTTAAGGATAAGGTGTAATTATGGTAATGAAACCTGTAGAAGATTTAATATGGAAGTCATCGGAAAGTAAACGCCGCCAACAACTGATGCTGTTTGGCATACGATTTATTGAGATATGTATGGCGAGCGTTATTCCCTCGTTTATTGGTTTATGGCTCGTTTTTATAAATCCCACACCGAGAATTATGAGTGTGATGAGCTTTCTGTCATATGTGGCGTTTGTCGTTGTTAACTGGAATTTCTGGATGAAGTTTAAAAAGCAAAGGACACGAAAAAAGGAATACTTTGTAATAAACGGCATTGCGTATACCGTATATGCTGTAATTTCCTTATTAGTATTTGAGTTTACCGGTGAATTTTTGTATTCTATTATATTCTCAAATCTGCGTGCCTTTGAGCCGTTTGGCTTGCATACAGGCTATTCTCTTGTGGCATGTCACACGGTGATGTACATCTTGATGATTGCCTGTGAAATATACTCAAGAAACTATTATAAAAAGCTTTTGGAAAAGCTTGCAGAGAATGGTGCAGATGAGATAGAGATGGACCCGTGGGGTAATCTCAAACCCATGAAAAATGACGAGACTGTGGAAATTCTTTCGGTTGAAGAAATGCACGAGGAAATGATAAAGGAGCAGACCGAGGCGGTAGAGGCTTTGCAGGAAATGGAGGAAGAAGAGGATGTCCCCCTTTGGGAGGGGATGTATAAGGGCAGAGGAGAGAGGATTCTATTTAAAGACCCTGATGACCCTGAATATGATATAGACCGCGGTGACTTTATAGCAGGTGAGGATATGAGCGAGGCTCTTGAGGACTACAGTGCTGATTCCTTGTGGAATACCGATATTTACCGAGGCAGGACAAGGGATGGAGTGCCTGTAGATGACTATGATGATGAGCCTGAGGATATACCTGATTTCTTTGAGGTGCACGACTACGAGGGGTCAGAGGATGAACCCTTGTGGAGTGCAGATATGTATAAGGGACGAGACTCAAAGGATGTGGTAGCGGGTGATGAAACCGACTTTGACGATACTCCTAATTTCAGTAATTATGACGAGGATACTCTATGGAGTGCAGGTATGTACAAGGGCAGAGGTGAAGGCATAGAGGCTTGTGACGAGGAGCTGGAGGATAGGAGAGAGTGGGTAGAGCTACCCAATGAAAACTCAAAGTATGACTCCGATAGCTTGTGGGATGAGGATTTCTACAAGGCAATTGAGGAAAGAAAAAAGAGGGAAGAGGAAGAGAAGGAAAAGGAGAAAGGCACTGAAAAGATTGATGCCTTCAGGTCGTTATATGACTACGACCCTGATCGTCTCTGGGATGATATAAAGCAAGGCAAACAAAAAGAATGAAGCAATGCTTCATTCTTTTTGTTTTACTAATTCATCACCGATTTTTGCTATATCTCCTGCGCCCATGGTGAAGATAATTTCCCCCTCCTGAGCAGTTTCTTTAATGTAATCAATGATTTCTTCAAAACTATCAATATACTTTGCGTCAAAGCCGCGCATACTGATTTCCTCAGCAAGGCGGTCAGGGTCGGTCACACTGTCATATTTTTCGCGTGCGGCATAGATGTGTGTCATAATAATCTCATCCGCATCGTCAAAAGCCTTTACAAAATCGTCCCATAGAGTACGGGTGCGTGAATATGTGTGAGGCTGGAAAATACAACGGATACGGGTGTGGGGAAACTCCCTTGCAGCCTTTAGTGTTGTTTTAATCTCAGTGGGATGGTGAGCGTAGTCGTCAATAACCAATGCACCATTTACAACACCCTTTTTCTCAAAGCGACGGTGAGTACCACTGAAGGTTTCAATACCGCGGGCGGCGGTATCGGCATCAATTCCCAAAAGTAGACATACTGCGACTGTTGCAAGTGCATTCTGGATATTGTGATTGCCTGGTACATTCAGAGAAACGTGGCATATTACCTCGTTATCTTTCATAACATCAAAGGAAGGGTACCCTGTGTCGTATACAATATTTTCGGCGTAGTATTCGTTATTCTTGCCCATACCGTAGGTTATTACCTGAAGGTCACAGTCAGCAAGAGCAAGACGCACATTCTTATCATCACCGAAGGCAACAACGTGTCCCTTGCCCTTTGTAAGCATTGCAAATTTACGGAAGCTATCACGAATCATCTCAATGCCTGTGAAGAAATCAAGATGGTCTTCCTCAATGTTTGTAATTAAAGCAATGGAAGGGTAGAACTTCAAAAAGCTGTTGGTATATTCGCAAGCCTCGGTAACGAACAAATCGGAATTACCACAACGGATATTACCGTCAATCAAATCAAGCTCACCGCCGATTGAAATAGTGGGGTCCGTTTCGGAATACATAAGAGCGTGGGCAAGCATGGAGGTAGTAGTGGTTTTGCCATGTGTACCCGCAACACCTATGGCGTGTTTGTAATTCTTCATAATTCCACCAAGGAACTCGGCGCGGTCAATAAGGGGAATGCCATCCTTTAGCGCTTCTGCCATCTCGGGGTTATCACCTTTAACAGCCGCCGTATGTACCACAAGGTTGGCACCCTTGACATTTTTAGCATCGTGTCCCTCATAGATTACCGCTCCCTCAATCTCGAGCCTTTCGGTAATCTTTGATTTCTGTCGGTCACTGCCTGTAACCTTATAGCCATCACAAAGGGCAATATGAGCAAGACCGCTCATACTGATACCGCCAATTCCTATAAAATGTATATGAGCATTTTTTTTAAGAGCTTTTAAATCAAATTTCTGCATATTTCAATTCCTTTTAATAAATCGGTGTATAAATAGACATTTATATTATA
>JAZOBR010000068.1:0-4838 GCA_045596105.1 Candidatus Ornithomonoglobus sp. | reverse complement strand
TCCTTTCTGGGGTCTACTACGAACATAGCACCAGGAAGCTCCTTCATTTCCTTGATACCACCAAGGTTCTTCTCAAGCTTGTCTCTCTGGTTCTTCAGGTTGATAACTTCCTTCTTGGGAAGTAGGTCAAATGTACCCTCTTCCTCCATCTTGTTAATCTGAGCAAGTCTGTCGATTCTCTTCTCAATTGTCTGGAAGTTTGTTAGCATACCACCCAACCAACGGTTGTTTACATAGTACATACCAACACGCTCTGCCTCTTCCTTGATTGAGTCCTGAGCCTGCTTCTTTGTACCTACGAACAATACGCTCTTGCCGCTTGCTGCAACGTCACGGATGAAGAAATAAGCCTCTTCAACCTTCTTTACTGTCTTCTGTAGGTCAATGATATAAATACCATTTCTCTCTGTGAAGATATAGGGAGCCATTTTGGGGTTCCATCTTCTTGTCTGGTGTCCGAAATGAACACCTGCTTCTAAAAGCTGCTTCATTGAAATTACGTTTGCCATTTTAAAGTCCTCCTTGTGTTTGTTTCCTCCGCATAAATCATTATTTTGTGTCAACCTCGGCAAAAAGGCAACAGACACATTCATTATGCGTGCGTATTTTTTCATACTGAACTATTTTACCATTTTTATAAAGCATTGTCAATACTTTTTTTCCACAAAATACGGGTAATTATTCACGAAATAATGGCAAAAAATATGTTTATTGGTGAGCATTTATGCCCATACTAACCAAAAGGCGGGTGATTTTTTGATAATTACGATAATTCGGACACTTATTCTTTATATAACCGTTGTGTTTTCTCTGCGTGTTATGGGCAAACGGCAGATAGGTGAGTTGCAGCCCTCAGAATTGGTTGTGGCAATTATGATTTCCGATGTGGCAACAGTCCCCATCGAAGCACTCGACATTTCCCTTCTTTCGGGCATTATACCTGTGTTGACTCTTCTCTTAGCCGAGGTTATTACCTCCTTTTTCTGCATTAAAAGTCATAGCATCCGTAAGTTTGTTATGGGTGAGCCATCGGTGGTCATATATAACGGTGAAATCTGTCAGAGTGAGCTTGTCCGTCAACGGTTTAATGTAAGTGACCTTCTTGAGGAGCTACGGCTTTTGGGGCAATTTGACATATCCGATGTTTATATTGCAGTTTTGGAAACCTCGGGAAAACTATCGGTTGTGCCTAAGGACCGGGCAAGAAGTGTCACCGTTGAGGATTTAGGCTTAAAGGATGTACACCACGAGGGACTTCCCTACACCATCATCCTTGACGGAAAATTCAATAAAAGAGAGATATTGCGAGCAGGCAAAACAAAGGACGAAATACGCGAGCTTTTAAAAAAGCGTGATATTGATTCGGAGAAGCAGGTGTTTATCGCATCCATTGATTGCGAGGGGCAAATGTATATACAGAAAAAAAACAAGGGAGATAAAAAATGAAAAGCTTTATTGTTGCATTAATAATTGCCGCTTCACTTGTTACGGGCGGATTGGTTTATATGAATAAGCTGTCCGAGGACGCTCAGGGGCTTTCTGTAATTAACGACTCAATCCATATGGCGTTAATTGATGAGGACTACGAAAAGGCAGAGGCTTTGATTAACACATTAAAAAAGGAGGTGGATGGGTTTTCGACCTTCTTTTTTGCCACCGATAACCACACAGAAATTGACTATATAAAAACGGCATTGTCAGAGCTTGAAGCCTTTACAAAAACACATATGCAGGCGGATGCTCTGTCAAAGGTGTACGTCCTCTCCTTTTACTTTTCCCACCTTCCGGAAAATGGTGAAATCCGTATAGAAAACATACTGTGAATACTTGACACATAATGTCATATAGTGTATAATAATATGTATAAAACAGAGACAAAAAAGCTTTCTTTTACAAAGCCTATGCATAGGATAAGGAGGATAAAAACATATGAAAAAAAAGCTGCTTTTAACCATATTATTAGCACTTGGGATGACCGCTTTGGCAGGTTGTTCAATGACAGGTGAGCCTGAACCTACAATAGCTCCGGTAGAGAAGCCTGCAGAGGTAATTTCAGTATTTGACGAGTATGCAATCCTGGCAGGTCATACACTTTACACAAGCCCCGATGCCGCATATTCAATTCAGCTTCCCGAAGGTGCGACTATTGATGATTCCAACCCCGACAGCATAACTGTTACAATCGCAGGAGAGTTTGAGATGGCAGATATAGTTAATATCACCTTTACAGAAACTGCAACAGTGATTGATACCGAAGCAAAACTGATGGATATGCTAAGAAACGATAACTCGATTGATATTACAGGCTTCTTTCTATTAAAGAACAACGGTGCTTATGAAGGTTACAAATACACCTACACCTCTGTTGATGACACCGAATTGAAGGGTATCAAGAGCACATACTTCTCAAAGGATGGCTCAGCCTATGTTGTAACCGCAACACTTAATAATGGCGGTGACAGTATCACTGAAACAAATATCAACACTATCGTTGATACATTTATAAATTACAGATAAAAAAGCAAAACATATGCGGAGTGTCCTTGAGGACGCTCCGCAGTTTTATTGTGCTTCGCACAGTTCAGGTCAATAAAATACCACCAAATACATTAGCGTTCAGTGGCATTTTATTTATTGATTGTTAAATCACCCCTCGGCTTGCTCGCTGTGCTTCGAATGGTGCTTTTTGTTTTCTTAAGCGAAAAAACAACGGTCTACCAGCCTAAATAAGTGGCTTCCAACCTATATATCGGTTGTCCTAAGTCAAGGAATCTCTGCTCATACTCCGTAACCACATTCCCCTCAAAGCCGGAGTTATGCAAATCAAGGGTGATATTGCTCATCTTGAAATTCTCCCCGGCAAAGGAGTTAAGAGAAAACTCAAACAGCTTCTGGTTATCGGTCTTAAACCAGATGCTGTCACCATTGTTAAGTACATTCTTGTATCGGTCAAGGAAATTTTTATGAGTAAGTCTGCGTTTTGCCTGCTTACTCTTCTTCCACGGGTCAGAGAAGTTAAGATAAATCCTCTTAATCTCACCCTTTTCAAAAAATTCCTCTATTCTCTCGGCATCCAAATCCATAAAACGGACATTTGTCACCTTGTTTGCAATAGCCTTCTCCATTGCCATAACGATTACATCCTCAACCTTTTCAATAGCAATAAAGTTCACATCAGGATACATTTTTGCCATACCCACAACGAAGCTACCCTTACCGCAACCGATTTCAATATGAATGGGGTTATCGTTTCCAAACACCTCGTTCCATCTACCCTTGTGTGACTCGGGATCGGTTATCCTGATTTCTGCACATCTTTCCATACGAGCTGCACAGTTTTTCTTTTTTCTCATTCTCATTTGAGATTTTCTCCTATTCTGTCAAGTATCATATTGGCACAATCCCATTTTGACATTAAGGGTAACTCCTCAATGCCTGACTCTGTGATAATAGTCAACACATTTGTGTCAACGCCGAAACCTGCACCCTCTGTCACGATTGAGTTTGCACATATCATATCCACATTCTTGATCTCAAGCTTCTTCCTGGAATTTTCTATAAGATTTTCTGTTTCCATAGAGAATCCGCAAACGAACTGTCCATCCTTCTTGCCCTTACCGACACTCTTTAGAATATCCTCGGTACGCTTTAGCTCGATTGTCATTTCACCCTCGGACTTTTTAAGCTTACTGTCTGCAACAGTCTTTGGTGTGTAGTCGGCAACCGCCGCCGCCTTAATGATAATATCCATCTCAGGTGCATTCTCTGTAACTGCCTTGTACATATCCTCCGCAGACTTAACCTTTATTACTCTTGCAAAATATGGCGACTCGACGCCGGTCTTGCCCTTTACCAGGGTAACGTCCGCACCTCGATATATAGCCGCTTTAGCTATAGCAATCCCCATCTTGCCCGAGGAATGGTTTGTTATATATCTTACAGGGTCGATAGCCTCACAGGTTGCACCTGCACTAACAAGCACCTTCTTGCCCTTTAAATCCTTTTCAAAAGCAATTTCCCGAAGGATATACTCAACCAGGCCTTCTTCCTCCATCATTCTGCCGTCACCTGTGTCTCCGTTGGCAAGCATACCACGCTCAGGCTCCGCAATGACATAGCCATAATGCTCAAGCTTATCAATGTTATCCTGAACGATGGGGTTATGATACATATTATGATTCATTGCAGGAGCAATGATTTTCTTACAGGGACACGCCATAACGGTGGTTGTAAGCATATCATCGGCAATGCCGTTGGCAATCTTGCCTATCACATTTGCCGATGCAGGCGCAATCATAACCACATCCGCCTTTTTAGCCAATGCCACATGCTCAACGCTATATTCGAAGCTTCTGTCGAAGGTGTCAATCAGACACTTGTTCTGTGTCAGGGTTTCAAAGGTATATGGGTTTATAAAGTTGGTTGCATTCTCTGTCATAAGTACATGAACGCAAGCGCCCATTTTCTTCAACATTCGCGCAATATTTGCAGTTTTATATGACGCTATTGAGCCTGTTACACCCAATAGCACAGTTTTACCCTTTAGCATAAAATCAATCCTTTCTGTACCATCTGCCCGTTATACCGCAAGGCAACACGAGTCCGTTGGACTCAATGGGCAGACCTATTTCATCAGCATCAAACTCACCGCCAAACCTCTTCATAGCGGTTACATTCATTACATTTTTAAGCACCGTTGCCGATAAGCCTGTTGTGTATGAATTAATAAGCATAAACAACGGGTTGTCGGACAATATCTCTATACAATCCAGAATCAAGGGGAACAATGCATCCTCGATTTTCCACATCTCACCTGATGGGCCTCTGCCGTAGGAGGG
>JAZOBR010000067.1:0-4934 GCA_045596105.1 Candidatus Ornithomonoglobus sp. | reverse complement strand
AGACCCTGAATCTCAACGGGTGTTGAAGGACCTGCCTCCTTAACGCGTCTGCCCTTATCGTTTGTCATAGCACGAACGTGACCAACTGATGTACCACAAAGGATTATATCACCCTGTCTTAGTGTACCATTCTCAACCAATACTGTAGCAACAGGACCCTTACCCTTATCAACTCGTGCCTCGATAACTGTACCCATAGCCATTCTGTTGGGATTAGCACGAAGCTCCTTCATGTCTGCAACCAGCAATACCATTTCAAGCAAGCCGTCAATGTTAATTCTCTGCTTTGTAGAAATCTCGGCACAGATTGTGTCACCGCCCCACTCCTCGGGTACAAGCTCATACTCCATAAGAGCCTGCTTAACACGATTGGGGTCTGCACCATCCTTGTCTATTTTGTTGATTGCAACGATAATATCAACATTTGCTGCCTTTGCGTGGTTAATAGCCTCAACTGTCTGGGGCATAATACCGTCATCCGCCGCAACTACCAATATTGCAATATCTGTTACCTGAGCACCGCGGGCACGCATTGTTGTAAACGCCTCATGACCTGGAGTATCCAAAAATGTAATATCGCGGTCATTTAGTCTTACACTGTATGCACCGATGTGCTGAGTGATACCGCCTGCCTCTGTTGCAGTAACGCTAGTATCACGAATTGCATCAAGAAGCGATGTCTTACCATGGTCAACGTGACCCATTACAACTACAACCGGCGGACGCTCTACCAACTCATCCTCTGTATCCTCATGCTCGGTCTCAAGCATAAGCTTATCCTCTTTTGAAAGGACAATTTCCTTGTTAACCTTAATCTCAAACTCAGCGGCTATAAGCTCTGCTGTGTCATAGTCGATTACCTGGTTAACAGTTGCAATAATACCAAGCATCATCAGTTTCTTAACAACCTCGGCTACACCCTTACCCATTCTTGCCGCAAAATCACCAACTGTAATAGCGTCGGGTACATCAATCTCGGTAATAACCTTTGTCTTAATCTTCTGAGTCGGATTTTTCTCCTCCTTGCGCAAAGGAGTCTTGGACATTCTCTTGTCACCCTTCTTGCCCTTGTTCTTGTCACGACGGCTTACGTGCATATCATCCTCGAACTTCTCGAGACGCTCTCTTGCCTCAAGATGGCCAAGGTCAACATTAGCAGTCTTTGTATCAACTGTACGGCTCTTCTTCTCGCTCTTAATAACGAATTCCTCTGCTGTATCAGTATTGTCGATGCCTGACAAATCTATTCTCACACCCTCCTGCTTTTTAACAGGAGTATGATTCTTCTTAGCCTTTTCCTTCTTAGCCTTTTCCTCGGCCTTACGCTTAGCCCTGGCCTCTGCCTCTGCCGCCTCACGAGCCGCCTTCTTTGCCTCAGCCTTAGCCTTCTCCTCTGCCTGACGGGCAGCCTCCTCAGCCTTTGCCTTTTCCTCTGCCTCACGAGCCGCAGTCTCTGCCGCTTTTTCTGCCTTTGCCACTGCCTCCGCACGAAGCTCTGAAATCTCTGCCTCTGTGAAGTCAACGCTCTGTGTCAGAATATCCACAACCAAAGCTGCCTGCTCGTCAGTAATAACGCTTGTTGATGCCTTTACTGTCTCACCGCACTCTGCAAGCTTTTCTATAACATCCTTGCTGACAGCCTTGAACTTTTTTGTAATATCTCCAAGTTTAATCTTTGTATCTGCCATATACATCACCCTTTCTAATCTTCTATTGAGCTATATATATCCGCAATCGCCTTTGCGAAATTCTCGTCATTCACCGTTATAACGGCTCTTAATGCCTGTGCGCCAACGGCGTGTCCCAAGCTATCCATATTCGACACCTCAATGAGCGGTACATTATAAAACTCACAGGCATCCCTTATGGCTTTTTTAGTGTTATCTGATGCATCGCACGCCAATACTACGAGCTTTGCAGTACGTGCTTTTATAAGTTTCTCGCATATAAACGAGCCTGTAGCAATCTGCCCTGCCCTTTTTGCAAGTCCGATCATATTTAGGAGTTTTCTCATAGCTTTCCCTCCACATCACTATATAGTGATTCACTCGGGTAGCACTTTAAATGTCTCTCTATTATATGCTTTTTCTCTGCTTTTTTGATGCATTCCTCACTACGGCATATGTATGCTCCACGCCCGCTGCTCTTTTTCTTATTATCGGGGGTTGCTTTGCCGTCGTGTTCCTTTACGGTAATGCGGATAAGCTCTGATTGTGGCTTATGCTCTCGGCACGCCACACACATTCTCATAGGCACGTGCGCCATATAATCACCTTTTCTTTTTACGCCTCTGCACTTATATCTATCTTCCAGCCTGTAAGCTTTGCCGCAAGTCTTACATTCTGACCTGACTTACCGATTGCAAGTGATAGCTGATACTCCGGCACTGTCACCCTTGCACTCTTCTCTTCCTCGTTAATAACACAAGAAAGCACCTTTGCAGGTGAAAGTGCCGCTGTAATAAACTCTGCAGGATCCTCACTCCACTTAATTATATCAATCTTCTCTGTTTTAAGCTCGTCATTTATTGCCTGAACTCTCATTCCCTTTGCACCGATGCACGCACCCTGTGCATCAACATCCGCATCATTTGAGAATACTGCAATCTTTGTTCTTGAGCCACCCTCACGAGCTATGCCCTTTATTTCTACAATACCCTCTTCAATCTCGGGAACTTCCTTCTCAAATAGCTTCTTCACAAGACCAGGATGAGTTCTTGAAAGAATAAACTGTGTGTTTCTGTGGTCTGCTCTCACGTCACTTACATAGAAACGCAGTGTATCACCCTGGCAATAAACCTCACCCTCTGGTTGCTCACGCTTAGGCAGGATTGCCTCTGTGTCGGGGTACTGCTCAAGATGAACATATACCTTGTCACTGTCGGCATGCATTACCTTACCTGACACAAGACCGATTGAATTCTCTGAACGCTCATTTATCAATATGCCACGCTCTGCCTCACGAATACGCTGTGTTACAACCTGCTTTGCAGTCATCGCACTCATTCTGCCGAAGTCCATAGGAGTAACCTCAACGTTTACAACATCACCTAATCCATACTCACCTGAAATCCTCTTTGCATCCTCAAGTGAAATCTCCTCACGCAAATCCTCGGGAACTTCTACAACTGTCTTCTGTGCGTAAACGTGAATCTCGCCTGTTTTTCTGTCGATTGTTACCAATACATTGATGGCATCATTCTTACCCTTGTAATAATTCTTTTTGTATGCCGCAACAAGTGCCGCCTCAAGAGCGTCAAGAATTACATTCTCGTCCAAGCCCTTTTCACTACATAAATCTCTAATTGCCTCTATTAGCTCACTCATTTTTTAACTCCTTTTTCCTTTAGAAAACAAATTTTAATCTTATATATGCAGCATCCTTTACGGGGATTTCCATTTCATTTCCGTCACGGTCGATTACTGCCGTCTTATCGTGGTAGTCCGCCAAAATTCCGCTAAATTCCTTCTTACCGTCCACGGGCGCATAGAGCTTAACCTCAACCTCGCGACCCTTGTAATACATAAACTCACGCTCACTATTGAGTTTTCTGTCAACACCAGGTGATGACACCTCCAATGAGTATTCCTTATCGATTATGTCCTTTTCATCCAATACCACCTCAACGGCACGCGAGAATTTCTCACATTTGTCAATACCGACACCACCGTCGCAATCGATATAGTAGCACAGGATACCATCGGCGTAGGAAACATCAACAATGTACACGCCAAGCTTTTCTGCCGTTGCCTCAGCTAACTCCAAGGCAAGTGCTTCAATCTTATTTGCCATAGCTTCTCCTTTATTCAGTTTTTTATTTACTTTTTCATTGTTTGCAATAATAAAGAGTGCGTCTTGACGCACTCTTTAGAATCTAACTATTCCAAACATACATATAATACCATAAAAGTGTACGTTTGTCAAGCATTATCGGGTGATATTGTTAATTTATACAACATCTTATCTGCGTCAAGCTCCCGAATTGCCATTTCTCACTACTCGGTAATTGCATCTACCTCAGTTGTTGTCTGAGAAACAGTTGTAGCCTCGGCTACAGGCGGTGTAAAGCTCTGGGTAATACCCTTTAGCAGGCACAGCTCGTCATTTGACAAATCACTTGCCGAGAAGCCTGACAATACGCCTATATTCTGTGTGCGGACATATCCTCCCGTTGTCTTGTAGCCATCACTGTATAGGGAGATTGATGCATTGGGGTTACCATAGCTCATCTTGTCGGTTTCTGCCATACCAAACATCTCTCCTACCAGATATTTTAACGCATCCATATTTGGCACTAAAACGTCTCCGTTTGACGACTCATTGGTATTATTACCGGGGACAGTTTCTGTGCGTATTCCTGCAGATGTGAAATCCACAAGGAACTTTGAATAATTAATTACATCCTTGATTGTAAGGTTTGTGTCAAGGTCCTTCATAACGTCTGAGAAAATTGACGGTATTTTCTGTATCAATGACAGGTTGAGCTTCTGGTCAACAAGAGTCTTTATAAAGTCCTGCTGTACCTTGATTCTGTCCTCATCACCGTTAATGTAACTCTTGCGTATACCCGTCACAGGGTCTTCATTACCCTTTCTGTAACGAAGAAGGTGTACCACCTGCTGACCGTTCAAATCATATGTGCCGGGAGGCAGGTTAATATGCAAATTCTGTACAGGGTCATCGTATACCATTCCCACACCGTCACCGTACAAATCAGGGATTGTGAACGTTACGGGTCCAAGTCTGTCCATAACCCTTGCTACAGTATCAAAGGAGAAATCCACATAGTAGTTGATAGGCACACCTGTGATTCTTGAAACCGCCTCACAAGTCGCTACCGCACCGCCAATTTCACCATTTGAATAATATGCGTGAGCGGCGTTGACCTTCTGGTAACGGTTACCCACATACATTCTCATATCTCTTGGGATAGA
>JAZOBR010000066.1:0-6178 GCA_045596105.1 Candidatus Ornithomonoglobus sp. | reverse complement strand
TTTTAAATATGGATATATTATCTCGTTGTTTTGTATTGGAAGAGTTGGTTTTACAAATGGATTTACAATATCGGCAATTATAAACACCTTTAAAGTAAAATCACTTCCAATGTTATTGACATATACACCTGAAGCATTAATTGTAGCCCCTGTTTTAATTTTCTTTCTGTCCATTTCGGCGGTAACGGGAATATCAAGGGTTGAAAAGGATGTGAAACGTAAAATAATTTACATAATATTTTCAATTATAATTTTGTCTATATTTTGTATAGCATCTGTTTTTGAGGGTTTTCTAACCACAACATTTGTAAATTGGCTACTTAACAAGGTTACATAAAATCTTGAATGGTTTACAAAAAATTTAAAAAAAGTATTTACAAATGATTGATTTATGGTATAATATATTAGAAACAATTTCGTAACATACGATAACAACGAGTTACATAACTGTTATTTTCGGATTAACAGAGGAGAGGTACAAATGAATACATATATCGGAGAATACACCGATTTTATGCACAATGTATGCCATAAATCGTCAAACACGATTGAAGCATATAAGCGTGACATATCCCAATATATAACGTATCTTTTGGAAATGGGTGTATCAGATATTACAAAAACAACACAAACAAATGTGTTGTCATATATAATGTTGTTGAAAAAGCTCGGTCGTGCGGCAACAACGGTTTCAAGAGTATTGGCATCTGTCAGGTCGTATTATATGTTTCTGCTGAGAAATGGAATTGTAGATACAGACCCGACATTGACTCTTGCATCACCGAAAATAGAAAAGAAAACACCTCAGATTCTTACGAATGCAGAGGTTACGCTTTTGCTTGAACAGCCAAAGCTAAGTAACAACAAAGGAATTCGTGATAAGGCAATGCTTGAGTTGCTTTATGCAACGGGAATAAGAGTGAGTGAATTAATTGGTCTTAATTTTATTGATGTTAATCTTTCTATGGGGTATATAAGATGTTCAAACAATAAGAATGAACGCTTAATACCTGTGGGAAACAAAGCGATAAATTCAGTAAAACTTTATGTTGAAAAAGCACGCACACAAATGCTTAAAAATAATACAGAGGAAGCATTGTTTGTAAACAGATTAGGTGAAAGAATTTCCAGACAGGGTTTTTGGAAGATAATTAAACAGTATCAGATAAGCTCAGGCATTGAGACGGAAATCACGCCTCATTCATTAAGACATTCATTTGCGGCGCATTTGGTACAAAATGGTGCAGATTTAGAATCACTAAAAACAATGATGGGACATGTTGATATTTCATCAACTCAAGTATATGCATCATTTCTTGACGATAATATCAAGCGCGTATATGAAAAGGCGCATCCCAGGGCATAAAACAGAGATTTAAAGCATATTCTTTCAGTATACAATAATCCCTAAAGGAGTGTTATTTATGCTGAGAAGAGTATGCTTTTTTGTTTTGGCCTTTATGGTTTCTTTCCCTTTATATACTAATGCAGAGGGGAACGGAGAGATTGATTGCAAGAGTTATGTATTAATGGAACAATCAACAGGAAGGATATTATCTGAATCGAATCCCGATGAACAATTGCCCATTGCAAGTGTTACTAAAATTATGACCATGCTTATCATAATGGAAGCAATTGATGATGGTGTTATTTCATTCGATACAAAGGTATCGGTAAGTGAAAATGCAATGAGCTACGGCGGCTCAACTATGTTTTTGGAAGCAGGAGAGGAGCTTACTGTATCAGATATGCTTAAGGGAATAGCCGTTGCATCGGCAAACGATGGATGTGTTGCCATGGCAGAGCATTTATCGGGCAGTGAGGAAGCTTTTGTGGATAAAATGAATACAAGAGCCAAAGAGCTGGGCATGAAAAATACAAGCTTTAAAAACACAAATGGACTTGATGAAGAAGGGCATTTTTCATCTGCCCGTGATGTTGCAATAATGTCTAAGGAATTATTAAATCACAAGGAAATATTTAATTATACAACCATATGGATGGATGAATTAAGAGATGGGCAGTTTCAGCTTGCAAACACTAATAAGCTAATACGCTTTTATAAGGGAGCCAATGGCTTAAAAACAGGCTCAACATCAGAGGCTCTATGTTGTCTTAGTGCTTCTGCAAAGAGAGATAATATGCAGCTAATTGCCGTTGTTTTAGGCGCTCCAACATCAGATAAAAGGTTTCAATCTGCAAAGAAGCTATTGGATTACGGTTTTGCAAACTATAGTGTTAATACAATGGTATTAAAAGGAGACAAGATTGCTGATGCAGAGGTGGTAAATGGAATAATTGAATCTGTAGGCGCGCTTGCGAAGGAAGATAAAACAAGACTCTGTGAAAAGAATAATAACGACGAGGTAATTCGCAGGGTACATATTAAGGATAATCTCAGAGCGCCTATTTATGAGGGGGATATAATTGGAACTGTGGAATTTTGTATAAAAGACAAGGTGATAGATTCATCTGATTTGGTGGCAGAGAAGACAGTAGACAAGAAAGGCTACGGACAGATTATTCGTGACCTGATAGGCGGTTTTATTTAATTTGAAAAAATACTGTACAAAAGTGAAATTTTATGATAAAATAGACGTATCATGAACTTATTTAGGAACAGAGGTGATAAAGTGGAGGTAATTGCATTCGTAGGTCCAAGTGGTACCGGTAAGAGCTATAGGTCATTGGCTGTAGCCAAAGACAATGGTGCAGACGGGATTATAGATGATGGTCTGCTTATCTCTAACGGTAAGGTGATTGCGGGTACATCTGCAAAAAAAGAGGCTACACGTGTTGCGTCTGTTAAGCATGCTCTGTTTCTTCCACCGAAATATGCAAATGAAATGAAATCTGCATTGCGAAAAAGTAAACTCAAGAGATTGATGATATTAGGCACCTCTGAGGATATGGCAACGAAGATTGCAGCTCGGTTAGAGATAGGTCCTGTTGAACGATTTGTTCGTATTGAGGATGTGGCATCCGCAGAGGAAATTAAGACTGCAAACAAGGTTAGGATGAATGATGGTAAGCACGTTATCCCTGTACCGACCTTTGAGATACAAAAGGATTTTTCAGGTTATTTTTTACATCCGTTAAGAACCTTTCAAAAAAACCTTGACGATGACAATGAACAACTGCGTGATGAGAAGTCTATAGTTCGACCCACATTTTCATACCTGGGTGATTTTATAATATCTGATGATGTTGTGATTGAATTTGCAATACATGAGGCAATGAAGATAGATGGTATTTTGAAGATAAATAATATAAATATCAGAAATACAATTCATGGTGCACATATCGACATAACCGCAACCGTCAGGTATGGGGTACATATTCCTACGGTGTGTAAGGAAGCCCAGGCAGTAATACGTCAGAAAATAGAGGATTTGGTCTCAATAAATGTTCGCAGAGTACATTTTTTAGTTAAATATATTCAATAAAAAGTTGACTTTTTATTGAATATATAATATACTTTTAGATAAGTTTTTTAGTAAAGGAAAAAAGATATAATGCAGCTAACAGGTTCACAGATTTTAATTGAATGTTTAAAGGAGCAGGGGGTAGATACTGTATTTGGCTACCCCGGTGGTGCGGTTTTGAACATTTACGATGAATTATATAAGCACAGTGATGAGATACGCCATGTGCTTGTTTCACATGAACAGGGAGCATCACACGCCGCGGATGGATATGCTCGTGCAACAGGTAAGGTCGGAGTATGCTTTGCGACCTCGGGCCCCGGTGCAACAAATATTGTAACAGGTCTTGCAACGGCAAATATTGATTCTATCCCTGTTGTAGCTATTACAGGTAACGTAGGAATAGGATTGTTGGGTAAGGATAGCTTTCAGGAGGTTACAATTTCAGAGGTTGTTAAGCCTATAACAAAAGCAAGCTTTATTGTAACAGATGTTAACGATTTAGTCGATACTATCCGCAATGCCTTTAAGATTGCTATGAGTGGCAGACGAGGACCTGTTCTTATTGATATTCCTAAGGATGTTACCGCAAATAAGGCAGAGTATGAGTATAAAACCCCTGAGATAATTTTACCGAAGACAGATACCATAGATCAGGATGCAATTGCAAGATGCGTTGAACTGATTAAAGAATCAAACAAACCCTTTATCTTCTGTGGTGGTGGTATTATTGCCTCGGATGCATCTTGTGAGCTTCGTAAATTAGTTGACAGAGTTGATGCACCGGTGTGTGACACCTTGATGGGGAAGGGTGCTTTTGACGGCACAGACAACCGATATACGGGTATGATTGGTATGCATGGCACAAAGGCATCCAATTTTGGTGTAAGCAAATGTGACCTATTGATTGCCGTAGGTGTGAGATTTTCGGACAGAGTTTACGGTAATGCACAGAATTTTGCTCCCGATGCAAAGATTATACATATTGATATTGATGCGAAAGAGATAGGAAAGAATGTGCGTGCTGATGAATGTATTGTTGGTGATGCAAAAATAATTCTTTCTCAGATTTTAGAGAAATTACCTCAGTTATCTCATGGTGTATGGATGGAAAATGTCATTGATATGAAGGACAAGTATCCTTTGTCGTATGACACAAATAAGCTTACAGGACCAGGTGCTATTCGTGAAATTTATAAGCAGACCAACGGAGATGCTATAATTTCAACAGAGGTTGGTCAACATCAGATGTGGTCAGCTCAATATTATAGCTTTAAATCACCACGACAGTTCCTTTCATCAGGCGGTCTTGGTACAATGGGTTATGGTCTTGGTGCTTCCTTAGGTGCTAAGGTTGCGTATCCTGACAGAACTGTAGTTAATATAGCCGGTGATGGTGGCTTCAGAATGAATATGAATGAGTTGGCTACCGCTGTCAGAAATAACATCCCTGTAATTGAGGTTATAATCAATAATCAGGTTCTTGGAATGGTTCGTCAATGGCAGACACTATTTTACGAAAAGCGGTACTCACATACCATGCTTGATGATGGTGTTGACTTTGTTAAGCTTGCAAAGGCAATGGGATGCGTAGCATATCGTGTAACTACACCAAAGGCATTTGCAAAAGCATTTTCAAAGGCACTTAATCAGAGTAAGCCTGTTGTTATTGATTGCAGAATAGATAAGGATGAAAATGTTTATCCTATGGTTGCACCGGGGGATTCGATAAAGAATACCTTTGATGCATCCGATATGAAAAAATAATGACACTAACGGCAGCTCATATTATGAGTCTGCCGTTTTGATTAATAGGTGGTAATATGATAAGAATATTAAATATAAAGTACTGTCATCTTCTGGATGAGGCAAATTTACCTGAGTTTGTTAAAAAGAAATATAAGATTAATCAGATTAAGGATTTCAGAATTGTAAGGCAATCCGTAGATGCCCGTGATAAACGTGACATTCATTATGTGTATACGGTTGATGTCGCAACTGAAAATGACGGAAAATACATTTCTAAGTATAAAAACGTTTCTAAGGTTACAGATAAACGGTATAAGCTGCCTAAGGCATATGGCAACAAGAGAACAGTGGTTGTGGCAGGCTTTGGACCTGCGGGAATAATGTGTTCATATGCTCTTGCAAAATGCGGTTATCACGTCATCGTTTTAGAACGCGGTGAAGCGGTGGATGAAAGAATAAAAACTGTTGATGCTTTAAAAACAACAGGTGTCCTCAATCCCGAATCAAACATACAGTTTGGCGAGGGTGGGGCAGGCACTTTCTCGGATGGCAAGCTTACTACAGGTGTTAATAATATAAGGACAAGCTATATATTGGACGAATTTGTCAAGCATGGAGCACCCTACGAAATTCTGTATCGTTCAAAGCCTCATATTGGCACGGATATGCTTGTAAATATGGTTAAATCATTCCGGGAGGATATTATATCATTAGGCGGTGAAGTGAGATTTTCGACAAAGCTTGTTGATATAAAGCTAAATGAGAATGGTATTGAATCCGTTATTTCAAATAATGATGGAAAGTTACAGGAAATTAAGACAGATACTCTCGTTCTTGCAACAGGACACAGTGCAAGAGATATATTTAAACTTTTAAAAATCAAAGGTGCAGACCTGGAGCGTAAGGTTTTTGCTATAGGAGTAAGAATTGAGCATTCACAAGAAATGGTGAGTAAGGGGCAATACGGAGAAATGTACGGGACACTTCCGCCTGCAGATTATAAG
>JAZOBR010000065.1:0-6798 GCA_045596105.1 Candidatus Ornithomonoglobus sp. | reverse complement strand
TGATGACAACACAGTTGTTGAGGACCTTATGCGAGGATATATTTATAAGGGCGAGCGAGTAGTTCGTCACAGTATGGTAAAAGTAGCAAATTAATTTTCAGGAGGAAAAGAAAATGGGAAAGATTATTGGTATTGACTTAGGAACAACAAATAGCTGTGTAGCAGTTATGGAGGGCGGTAGCCCTAATGTTATCACAAACTCTGAGGGTGCAAGAACAACACCGTCAGTTGTAGCCTTCCAGAAGGATGGAGAGAGAATTGTAGGTCAGGTTGCAAAGCGTCAGGCTGTTACAAATGCAGACCGTACAATTATGTCAATAAAGAGAAGCATGGGTACGGCCGAGAAGGTTACAATCGACGGCAAGGCTTATACTCCTCAGGAGATTTCAGCAATGATTCTTGCAAAGCTTAAGAGTGATGCAGAGGCATATTTAGGTGAGCCTGTAACTCAGGCAGTTATTACTGTTCCTGCTTACTTCAACGATTCACAGCGTCAGGCAACAAAGGATGCAGGTAAGATTGCAGGCCTTGAGGTATTGCGTATAATCAATGAGCCTACAGCTGCGGCTTTGGCATACGGTATGACAGATATGGATAAGACTGTTATGGTATATGACCTTGGCGGCGGTACCTTCGACGTATCAATTCTTGAGATTGCAGACGGCGTATTTGAGGTGCTTTCAACAAACGGTGATACACGACTTGGCGGTGATGACTTTGACCAGGCAATCATTGATTACCTTGTAAAGACATTCAAGGAGACAGACGGTATTGACCTTTCAACAGATAAGATGGCAATGCAGAGACTAAAGGAAGCCGCAGAGAAGTCAAAGATTGAGCTTTCAGCTACAACAACCTCAGCAATCAGCCTTCCCTTTATCGCAGTTGATGCATCAGGCCCTAAGAACCTTGATATTACATTGACACGTGCTAAGTTTGAGGAGCTTACATCAGCATTGGTTGACAGAACTCTTGTAAGCATCAGGAACGCTATGCGTGATGCAGATTTGAGTGCTTCACAGATTGATGAGGTTCTATTGGTTGGTGGTTCATCAAGAATCCCTGCAGTTCAGGAAGCAGTTAAGAAGGAAATGGGCAAGGAGCCTCATAAGGGTATCAACCCCGACGAGTGCGTAGCAGTTGGTGCCGCTCGTCAGGCAGGTGTACTTGGCGGTGAGGAAACGGGCGTATTGTTGCTTGACGTAACACCTCTTTCACTTGGTATCGAAACACTTGGCGGTATCTGCACAAAGCTAATCGAAAGAAACACAACAATCCCCACAAGCAAGTCACAGGTATTCTCAACAGCGGCTGACGGTCAGACACAGGTTGAAATTCACGTGCTTCAGGGTGAGCGTGAGATGGCTCAGTACAACAAGACACTTGGTAGATTCAACCTTACAGGTATTGCATCAGCACCTCGTGGTGTACCTCAGATTGAGGTTACATTCGATATTGATGCTAACGGTATCGTTAACGTTACAGCAAAGGACCTTGGCACAGGCAATGAGCAGAAGATTACAATCACTGCTCCAACGAACCTGAGTGATGAGGACATCGACAGAGCAGTTAAGGAAGCCGAGCAGTACGCCGAGGAGGACAAAAAGCGTAAGGACGAGGTTGAAACCCGTAACAACGCCGAGTCTATGGTATTCCAGTGCGAGAAGACATTAGGTGAGGTCGGTGACAAGATTTCTGAGGACGAGAAGGCTCAGATTACTGCTGAGATTGATAAGGTTAAGGAAGCACTTAAGGGTGACGATACAGAGGCTATCAAGGCGGCAGTGGAAACTTTGACACAGAAGTTCTATCAGATGTCAGAGAAGCTATATCAGCAGGCTAACCCCAACGGAGCTCAGGGCTTTGACCCCAATATGGCAGGAGGTCCTGATATGGGTCAACAGGGTGACCCCAATGTATATGATGCTGACTACAGAGAGGTAGACAACGATAATAACTAAAAAGCGTTAGGCGGAGTAGAAAACCTATTCCGCCTATATTGCTATATTTACTCTTTACAATGAGTGATTTGTATTGTATAATATAAGCTATGGTAGGTGATTAGACTTGGCGGAAAAACGCGATTATTATGAAGTCCTGGGTGTCAGCAAGGGCGCATCGGGTGACGAAATAAAAAAAGCATTCCGAAAAATGAGTAAGAAGTATCACCCGGATCTGAACCCCGGCGATAAGGCGGCAGAGGAGAGCTTCAAAGAAGTTAATGAAGCTTACCAGGTGTTGTCAGATGACGAGAAGAGACAGCGTTATGACCAATTTGGTCATGCGGGCGTTGACGGCAATGCAGGCTTTGGCGGCGGTGGCTTCGGTGGATTTGATATGGGTGACCTGGGTGACATTTTCGGTGATATATTTGGCGGCGGCTTCGGCGGCTTTGGTGGTAGACAGAGTCGCAACGGCCCAAGACGCGGCAGTGATTTATCCGAGTATATTTCACTTTCATTTATGGAAGCTGCATTCGGATGTAAGAAAAAGATTAACATAACAAAGACAGAATCCTGTGACTTATGTCATGGAAGCGGTGCAAAGCCGGGAACAGAGCCTGTTACCTGTACTCAGTGTAACGGACGAGGTCAGGTTCAACAGCGTCGTCAGACGATGTTCGGCGTTTCAAGCGTTATAACAGAGTGTCCCACCTGTAAGGGAAAGGGTAAGATTATAAAAGAGGCGTGCAGTGCTTGTCGCGGTACAGGTAATGTACGCAAGAATAAGACTGTAGAGGTTAACATCCCTGCAGGTATTGATAATGACCAGATAATGCGTATTTCAGGCGCAGGAAACAGTGGTGTAAATGGCGGTCCTGCAGGTGATTTACAGCTTGTTATAAGGGTTAAGCCTGATGAAATATTCAGGCGTGACGGCTTTGATGTAAATGTGTCCTTCCCGATTTCCTTTGTACAGGCGGCGTTGGGAGCAACACTGAAGGTACCTACAATCCACGGTATTGTAGAATATGAGCTGCCCGAAGGTACTCAGCCGAACACACGTTTCCGTCTTCGTGGTAAGGGTATACCCGTGCTTAACGGACGCGGTCAGGGTGACCAATATGTAACGGTTACCATAGAAGTGCCGAAGAATCTTAACGGAAAACAGAAGGAGCTTCTTCGTGAGTTTGATCAAGGATGCACCTATGCAAAAAAGAATAGCTTTGCGGAGAAGGTAAAGAATTTATTTAAATAAAAAGTAATGGGGGAAAAGGATATGACACCTAATGTTTATGAGCTTTCAAAAATGACAAAGGAGCAGTACGATTTCATTATGAAGCGTGCAGAGCTTGACATTACAGAGCAGATGAAGGTAGCTAAGGAGGTATCTGACGATATTCGTGCCCGTGGTGACGAGGCTGTGTTGGAGTATACGGCCAAGTTTGACCGCGTAGAGCTTACTGCGGATAAGATGAAGGTAACTCCCGAGGAAATCGAGGCAGGCTATGAGCGTCTTGATACGGAGACGCGTGAGGCAATAGAGTATGCCTACAAGAACATTTACGATTTCCATGAGAAACAGCTTCCCGAGGAAATGTGGTTTACAATGGTAGATGACGGATTAATGGTAGGTGAGAAGACAACACCTATTGTTGATGTATGCCTGTATGTACCCCATGGTAAAGGCTCATTCCCTTCAGTATTATGTATGCTTGGTATCCCTGCAGTTGTTGCAAAGGTACCCAGAATTGTAGTTGTAACACCACCTAATGAGAAGGGTGAGGTGGATGATGCAATTTTAGCGGCGGCAAAGATTATCGGCATTACCGAGATTTACAAGGTAGGCGGTATTCAGGCAGTAGCTGCGGTTGCATATGGTACTGAGACAATTCCTAAGTGTCATAAGATTATCGGACCCGGTAACAGCTACGCAACTGCCGCAAAGCGTGTATTGGCAAGCCACATTGATGCAGGACTCCCTGCAGGCCCTTCAGAGGTTATTATTCTGGCAGATGAGTATGCAGACCCCGAGAAGGTGGCTCGTGACTGGATGATTGAGGCAGAGCATGGACCCGACAGTGCGGCATTGTTGGTAACTCACTCTCGTGAGCTTGTGGACAAGGTTGTGCCTATTATGAATGAGCAGTTAAAGAAGCTGTCAGACAAGCGTCGTAGCTTTATTGAAACAAACTTTACTACATACGGTGGTATTATTCTTACAGACTCAATCGAGGAGTCAATACAGTTTGTAAATGATTATGCACCCGAGCATATGGAGGTTATGACAAAGAATCCCTTTGACACACTTCCCTTGATTAAGAATGCAGGTGAAATCCTTCTTGGAGAATACACTCCCGTTACACTTTGTAATTTTGTGTTAGGTCCTAACGCAATTCTGCCCACGGGCGGCTTTGCAAAGACATATTCATCAGTATCCGTTATGGACTTCCTGAAGCGTTCATCCGTTGGGTATGCTTCAAAGGACGGCTTTAACAAGGTAAGGGATTATGCATACAGATTCGCAACAGTGGAGGGCTTTGAGACACACGCATTAGCAGTTAAGGAACGAGATTAAGCTGAATAAATTGTCCATGTTGTACCTGCAAGCCCATTTGAGTATAAGTATACACTGCATTCGCGTGCAGGCACAACATAAACTTTATGAAAGGATTTCATAGTTATGAGACAGATAAAAGTAACAAGAAAAACAACTGAGTCAGAAATGGGTATCACACTAGATTTTTCACCCTTGAAGCCTGACTACAGAAAGTACATAAACACACCCCTTGAGTTTTTGAATCATATGATTGAGCACATCGCATATCGTGGCGGCTTCAACATTGAAACAAATCTTAAGCTTGCAGATTATACCCTTAATCACGTTATCGCAGAGGATTTGGGTATTGCCCTTGGTAAGGCTGTGAAGGAGTATATCGATACAACTGATGGTGCCCGCGGTTATGGTGATGCAATCGGTATGATTGATGAGGCACGCAGTGGTTGTGCAGTAAGCTTTGAATCTCGTGCATACATCAATATAGACTATCACGATTGTGACGTACCTGTTATGACAGAGGGTATGCTTTCTGAGGATTTGGAGACATTTTTGGACGGCTTCGTTCAGGGTGCAATGTGTACAATACATATTGACCTTTACAAGGGTCACAATGGTCATCATATATGGGAGGCAATCTACCGCAGTGTAGGCTCTGCCCTTGCCCGTGCAACAGAGGTATGTGAGTCCCGCAAGGGTAAGACCTCAGGTGTTGCAGGTAAAATTGAATGGATAGTTGAATAATGAAGGAATTTCTTGGAAAGTATGACACCGTCATTTTTGATTTAGACGGTGTTATTACAAGTGAAGAGGCATATTGGGATGCGGCGGCACTGACTGTTTGGGAGTATCTTAAATATAATCGCAACATACATATTGATGCTAAGCAATGTATGGATAGGGTAGATGAAATCCGTTCAAAGGTGTTTTGTGAGGATAAGCTCATCACCCTGTTAAAAAACAAGGGCATAAACTCTAATTGGGATTTAGCCTATGTGGTTGTTCTGATAGCCTTGCTTAACGATACAGAGGATTTTAATATGGTGTACGAATACGCCAAAAACCTTGGAGATAATGCGATTGATATTTATAATTCTCTTCCAGAGGAGTGTAGTAACAAAAAAGGCTATGATTTAAGGTGGCTTGAAAGAAACGGCGTTTTGTGGCAGACCCTGCAGGGACTTTTCCAGGAATGGTATCTTGGGGAGGATAAGGTGGACAATCCTGCTATGCATAAGGACAAGACGGGTTTGGTAAATCGTGAAAAGCCATTGCTTGATATTGACAAAGTAACAAGGACCTTAAGAGAGCTTTCAAAGGACCACAGACTATGCACTGGTACAGGCAGACCCTATCTGGAGATGGAAACACCCTTGAGAAATTGGGGGATATATGATTTGTTTGACCCTATGGGTTTGTCAAACTATGACTATGTTGTGAAGGCAGAAACTAAGCTTAATATGACCCTTACAAAGCCTAATCCGTATATGTTCTTAAAGGCACTTTACGGCACAAATTATGATGACGGAAAAATCGTTAACGGTGACTATGACAAGGCTAAAATAGAAAAAGCTCTTGTGGTAGGAGATGCAGGTGCAGACATTTTAGCGGCAAGGGCAATGGGTGCGGATTTCTGTGCGGTATTGACAGGCATTAACGGTAAATCCGCAAGAGGCTTTTTTGAGGAAATGAAGGCTGAATATATACTGGAGTCAGTATGTGATTTAGTATAAGGAGTAAGATAATGGAAAAGAAGATTACAGCACCTATTGATAAGGCGACAGCCGCGTCACTTATGACAGGAGACAGTGTGCTTATTACAGGAGTTATTTATACTGCACGTGATGCAGCCCATGAGAGAATGACAAGACTTCACGCAGAGGGCGTGGATTATCCCATTGACCTGAAGGACCAGGTGATTTATTATGCAGGTCCTTGCCCTGCAAAGCCGGGTGAGGTAATCGGCTCATGCGGTCCTACAACTGCAGGCAGAATGGATGCATACACACCTGAGCTTCTTGATGCAGGTCTTGGTGCTATGATAGGCAAGGGTGTAAGAAGTAAAGAGGTTGTTGAGGCTATAAAGCGTAACAAGTGTGTTTACCTTGGTGCAATCGGTGGTGCAGGTGCATTAATTGCCGAGTGTATCAAGAAGGCAGAGGTTGTGGCATACGATGATTTGGGAACAGAGGCAATCCGCCGCCTTGAGGTTGTGGATTTCCCTGCAGTAGTGTTGATGGATGCAGAGGGCAACGACCTATATGAAACAGGACAGAAGGAATATAGAAAGATATAAGCCTG
>JAZOBR010000064.1:0-5630 GCA_045596105.1 Candidatus Ornithomonoglobus sp. | reverse complement strand
ATTTTCAAAAAACACTTGCATTTTTATGCAAAGTAGTGTATAATAATTCCATTATATAAAAAAACGGGTTACTTTATCCATAAAAGGAACCCGATTTTTTGCTTGAAGGGGATAGAAATGCTGGACAAAATTATTGAGTATGACAAACAATATTATATGAACACATTTGGTGACAGACTGCTTGTTACGTTTACTCATGGTGAGGGTATGAAGCTTTATGCTGACAACGGTGATGTGTATTATGATTTCTTAGGCGGTATTGCAGTTAATGCCATCGGTCATTGTCACCCGAAATTCAAGGAGGCACTGAAGAATCAGCTTGATAAGCTGGTGCATACCTCAAGCCTGTATTACATAGAAAATCAGGCAAAGCTTGCCAAGGAATTGGTGGAATGCTCCTGTGCAGATAAGGCATTTTTCTGTAACAGTGGTGCGGAGGCAAACGAGGGAGCCTTAAAGCTTGCAAAAATATATTTTTACAAGCAGGGAACAGACCGTTACGAGATTATATCTCTTGACCATTCCTTCCATGGCAGAACTCTTGCAACAGTGGCGGCAACAGGACAAAGACATTATCAGGAGCCTTACGAACCTCTGCCCCCCGGTTTCAGGCAGATAACGCCCAACAGTATTGAGGCGGTAAAGGAGGCAATCACACCTCATACTGCGGCAATTATGGTAGAGCTTATTCAGGGTGAGAGCGGCGTACATAAGATGGATACGGAGTATGCCAAGGCGTTAAGAGAGCTATGCGACAAAGAGGGAATATTGCTTATTGTTGACGAGGTGCAGACAGGTATCGGCAGAACAGGTAAGATGTTTGCCCATGAGCTATACGGCATTGAGCCTGACATATTCACCTGTGCAAAGGCACTGGGCGGCGGAATTCCCATCGGTGCGATATGTGCAAAGGCGGAGGTTGCAAAGGCATTTGAGCCGGGTGACCATGGCACAACCTTTGGTGGTAACCCGTTCGCAACTCAGGCAGGCCTGGAGGTAATGGACATTATAAAGAGTGAAAAGCTTGTAGAAAATTCCGAGGCAATGGGTAGGGTAGCATTAGAGAAGCTTTCAGAGCTTCAGGCGAAGTATCCTGACAAAATTGTTGACGTGAGAGGCGCAGGATTGCTTATTGGCGTTGAGATAAAGCCCGATATTGCAAAGGCAGTATTTGAGGGTCTTCACGAAAGAAAGATTTTGACAAGTCTATGTAAGGGTGTTACAATCCGTATTGCCCCTGCATTGAATATTACAGAAAAAGAAATTGATATATTTATAGGTGCCTTCGATGACACTTTAAAGGAGATATAAAAATGAAGGATTTAATTAGCTTACACGATATTACAACAGAGGAGCTACAGGATATTTTAAAGCTTGGACTTAAGCTTAAGCAAGAGCAGAAGATGGGCATACCTCATCCTATTTTGAAGGGTAAGACTCTTGGTATGATTTTCACAAAGTCATCAACAAGAACAAGAGTGTCCTTTGAGGTTGGTATGACACAGCTTGGAGGATACCCACTGTTCCTTTCTTCAAATGATATTCAGCTTGGCAGAGGTGAAACAATCCATGATACTGCAAAGGTTTTGGAGAGATATCTTGACGGTATTATGATTCGTACATACGCTCATTCTGATGTATTGGAGCTTGCAGAGGAGGCAGACATCCCTGTTATCAATGCTCTTACTGATTTATTGCATCCCTGTCAGGTTCTTGCAGACCTTATGACAACCTATGAGCATAAGGGCAAGCTTGAGGGACTGAAGTTTGCGTATGTTGGCGATGGTAATAATATGGCACATTCAATTATGTATGGCTGTGCAAAGGCAGGCCTTGACTGTGCTATTGCAACTCCTAAGGATTATCAGTGTGATGCTCAGGTAGTGGCTCTTGCAAAGGAGGATTTTAAGGCATCGGGCAGAAGCCTTATCATTACCGAGGACCCCGTTGAGGCAGTTAAGAATGCAGATGTTGTATATACAGATACATGGGTATCAATGGGTATGGAGGCCGAGAAGGCAGAAAGACAGAAGATATTTATGCCTTACCAGGTTAACAAGGAGTTGTTCTCACAGGCAAAGGATGATGCGGTATTTATGCATTGTCTGCCTGCATATCGCGGCTTTGAGGTGACAGAGGATGTTATTGACGGACCTCAGTCAATCATCTTTGACGAGGCAGAAAACAGACTTCACGCACAGAAGGCTGTTATGGCGATTCTGATGGGTTAAGCTATGGCACTGTCTGAAGTACGAATGGCAACCCCGAAGGATGCCGAGGCAATAGTGGAAATCACTCGCGAGGCATTTTTGAGGTATCAGGAGATGTCGGGTGCATCAACCCTTGATGCATTGGAGGAAACCTCGGGGGATGTTATAAGGGATATTGAGTCAAAGCTTGTTCTGGTTGCATTGTCAGACGATGAAATCGTGGGTTGTGTGAGAATCGCAGTCAATCCCGACAATTCGGCGTACTTGACACGCTTTGCGGTACGGGTTACCTGCCAGAATAATGGTATCGGCAAAAGTATAATAAACCATGTTGACAGAATTATGCAAAAACGCGGAGTGGATAAAATATATCTCTTCACTGCATCGAAGGTGGCATCACTAATACGTTTTTACTATGGTCGCGGCTTCTATGTAGAGTCTACGGATACAGACCGCGGATACGTGAGAGCAAGATTAGTAAAAGAATACAATTAAAACCGAGAAAAAGGCGGCATATTGTCGCTTTTTTCATTGACTTTTTGATATGTTTGTAGTACAATACATAATGAGAAGGAATGTATTGAAAGGAGAACTATTATGAGAAGACAGTTATTCACATCTGAGTCAGTTACAGAAGGTCATCTCGACAAAATCTGTGACCAGATTTCTGACGCTATATTGGATGAAATTATAAAGCAGGACCCGATGGCACGAGTTGCTTGTGAAACTACTTGTACAACAGGTATTGTGTCAATTATGGGAGAGATTACAACAGAGTGCTATGTGGATTTTCCAAAGGTTGCACGTGATGTTGTTCTTGAAATCGGCTACGATCGTGCAAAGTATGGCTTTGACGGTAATACCTGTGCCGTTGTAACATCAATCGATGAGCAGTCACCCGACATTGCTCAGGGCGTAAATGACGGCTTTGAGAATCGTGAAAAGGGTGAGACAGACTCAAACAATGCCACAGGTGCAGGTGACCAGGGTATGATGTTTGGTTATGCTTGTGATGAAACTCCCGAGCTTATGCCTATGCCCATTTCATTGGCGCATAAGATGTCAATGAAGCTTACAGAGGTGCGTAAGGACGGCACATTGGATTATCTTCGTCCCGATGGCAAGACTCAGGTTACGGTAGAGTACCACGATGATATGCCCGTAAGAGTTGACACGGTTGTTGTCTCATCACAGCACTCACCTGAGGTATCAATCGAGAAACTTCGCGAGGATATTATCCGTGAGGTTGTGTTGCCTACAATCCCCTCGGAGCTACTGGATGAGAATACAAAGTATTTCATTAACCCCACGGGCAGATTTGTTGTGGGGGGACCTAATGGTGACAGCGGCCTTACAGGCCGTAAGATTATAGTTGACACATACGGCGGTTATGCTCGTCATGGTGGCGGTGCGTTCTCAGGAAAGGACCCCACAAAGGTTGACAGAAGTGCGGCATATGCTGCTCGTTGGGTTGCGAAGAATGTAGTTGCGGCAGGCCTTGCAAAGAAGTGCGAGGTACAGCTTGCGTACGCAATCGGTGTTGCAAAGCCTGTATCAATTATGGTTGATACCTTCGGCACTGCAACAGTAGATGAGGAAAAGATTGAAAAGGCAATAGAGAAGGTATTTGACCTTCGTCCCTATGCTATAATTGAGAAGTTAAAGTTAAGACAGCCCATTTACCGCAAGCTTGCGGCGTATGGTCATATGGGGCGTGAGGACCTGGGCGTAATGTGGGAAAAGACAGACATGGTAGAGGAATTAAAGGCTGCCGCAAAATAAAGGAGAGCGATTTTGATGTCAGAGGAAAATATAAAGAAGGGCTGCAGCGGTAACTGCTCATCCTGCGGTGAGGAGTGCGCATCAAGAAAATCCCCCGAGAGCTTTATTGCAGAGGCAAATGTATTTTCAAATATCAAGAAGGTAATTGCAGTTGTCAGCGGTAAGGGTGGCGTTGGTAAATCATTGGTAACATCACTTCTGGCAACTCAAATGCATAACAGAGGTAAGAGTGTTGCGGTGCTTGATGCAGATATAACAGGTCCGTCAATACCAAAGGTTTTTGGTATCAATCAGATGGCAGAGGCAACAGAAACAGGTATTATCCCTGTTGAATCAAGGACAGGCATAAACCTTATGTCACTTAACTTCCTGCTTGAGGATGAAACTATGCCTGTATTGTGGCGTGGTCCCGTTATTTCAAGCGTGGTAAAGCAGTTCTGGCAGGATGTTATGTGGGGAGACATTGACTATATGTTTGTTGATATGCCTCCCGGGACAGGTGATGTTCCCCTGACAGTTTTTCAGTCACTTCCCGTTGATGGCATAGTTGTTGTGGCATCACCTCAGGAATTGGTTGGAATGATAGTTGAAAAGGCAGTTAATATGGCAGATATGATGAACGTGCCTGTGCTTGGCTTAGTTGAGAATATGTCATATTTTGAGTGCCCTGATTGTGGTAAAAAGCACTATATTTTCGGTGAGAGCCGTATTGAGGAAATTGCAAGGAAGCATAATATAGGAACAGTTGCGAAACTGCCCATAAGACCTGAGATTGCAGAAGCATCAGACGCAGGTTGTATAGAGAAGGTAACAGAGGAAGGAATATACCCTGTATGTGATATGTTGCTTGAAATGGACACAGACAAATAATTCAGCTTAGAAAATGGTGGAAAAAAGATATGAAAGCATTATATATAGATTGCCGAATGGGTATATCGGGCGTAAAGCTTATGGGAGCTTTGGTAGAGCTATTGGATGAGCCGGATAAGTTTATGTACGAATTCAACCATATTGGTCTTGAAGGAATCTCCTGCGGACGTGTACCCGAGGCAATGAAGGGTATTGCAGGCTCACAGCTTCAATTCAGCCGAGTATCCCATACTGATATTGACCCCTATGCAGACGAGATTGATGATAATGAGCCGCTAACAGAAGCGGAGAAAAAACCTCATCGCATTCGCAGAACCCTTGGTATGGTGAAGGATATGGTGTATAACCTTCACGTAAGCACCTGGGTTAAGGAAAGGGTGTGCGAGGCGTACGATAAAATCGCCGAGGCGGGTAGCGTGGTGTATGAGAAGAATATTGAAAATATGATTCTTCACCGTACAGGCTCCCGTGATGTTATTGCAACGGTTGTAGGTGTGTTTATGCTTATTGAGACGTTAGCACCTGATAAAATTATAGTATCGAATTTATCGGTAGGTAAGGGATATGTGCGTACAGCAAGAGGCAAGCTGCCCGTACCCACCCCCGAGCTTGCACGCTTGCTTGGGACAATTCCCCATACTGCAGGAGAGGTTGAGGGTGAGATTGCGTCCTTAGAGGGGGTTGCAATACTAAACACCTTGGATGTGACCTACGATTCAATGCCCGAGATGAATCCTGTGCGTCATGGTGCAGGCTTTGGTATGCGTG
>JAZOBR010000063.1:0-3785 GCA_045596105.1 Candidatus Ornithomonoglobus sp. | reverse complement strand
TGCAGCCTTAAGGTCTGCACGATATGCCTCTGAGTCAACCTCAAGAAGTGCTCTTGATACACCGTGACGGATAGCACCTGCCTGACCTGTAAAACCGCCGCCCTCAACCTTAACGACTACATCGAACTTATCAAGTGTCTTTGTAAGTACTAATGGCTGACGAACGATAAGCTTTAGTGTCTCTAGACCAAAGTACTCATCAATTGATCTGCCGTTAATTGTTATCTTACCGTTGCCGGGAACTAGACGAACTCTTGCAACGGATGATTTTCTTCTACCTGTACCGTAATACTGTACGTTTGCCATAATTAAAATCCTCCTTATTTGATTTCGCCTGTCCATGCTACGGGGTTCTGAGCCTCGTGGTTATGGGTGTCGTTAGCGTATATCTTTAATCTTGTGATAGCCTTTCTACCAATCGTGTTGTTCGGAAGCATACCGTTTACAGCGTACCACATAGCCTTCTCAGGGTTCTCCTTCATTAGCTTGTCGTAGTGAATCTCCTTGATGCCACCTACCCAACCTGTGTGGTAGTAACGAATCTTCTGGTTAATCTTGTTACCTGTCAAAACTGCATCCTTTGCGTTGATTACGATTACGAAATCACCACAGTCTACATTCGGTGTGAATGTGGGAAGATGCTTACCTCTCAATATGCTTGCAACTGTTGCTGCAACTCTACCTAAAGGCTTGCCTGCTGCATCGATAACATACCATTTTCTGTCAACGTCAGCTGGCTTTAGCAAAAAGCTTGAATTAGCATTCATTTTGATTTCCTCCATTTGTATTTTAAAACTACGGTTTTTAACCTACGCGCTCTATTTTACTATCTTTTCAAGTCTTTGTCAATACTTTTTTTGACAAAAATCAAAAAGTAAACTATTTGCTTTAAAATTCGTCCATTTTCTTGTATTTTCTCTTAAATACTCTATCGTCATTTTAATTTTAGCGTACGGATTTAATGCCTAAAAGCTTGATTTTTGAGGAGATATAGCTATCCTTAGGCTCGAAGGTCTTTGCATAATCTGTAGATAGATATTTCTTGTTATCGTCTGCGAAGACTGTTACGACACACTTATCTGTGTCGTCATTGATTAGTGCCATAACGGAGCCGATAAGGTTAGCACCTGATGAGATACCAACACCAAGACCTAGCTCACGAGATAATCTCTGGGCCATAATTATAGAATCAATATCGTCAACAGAAACGATTGAGTCAAGCTCATCCAATTTACAGATTGACGGCACAAATTCATCGGAAATGCCTGCAATCTTATGTGCGCCTGTTTTATATCCTGTGGATAGGGTAGGTGAGTTCAATGGCTCAAGGGGGTGTGCCTTACAATTTGGGTTAACCGCCATAAATGCCTTTGCAAGCCCCATAATAGTACCGCCGGTGCCGACACCTGCTACAACATGGTCGGGAGTCTTGCCGAAGGTTTTTAGTTGGCGTAGTGTTTCATGTGCTGTGTCCTCCATATGACATGCTACATTATTAAAGTTTGAGAATTGACCGGGCAAGAAAACATTTTTGCCCTTTGCCATCTCCTCAGACTTTGCAATAGAGCCTAAGAAACCGCCCTCTTCGTGGGAGACAAGCTCTACTCTTGCACCATAGCTCTGCATAATCTTGATTCTCTCCTCGCTCATCCAGTCGGGCATAAATACTACCATAGGATGGCCAAGGTATGCGGCCATTGCCGAGAAGGCAATGCCTGTGTTGCCACTTGTTGCCTCAACTATTGTATCACCCGGCTTTATTGTACCTTCCATATAAGCCTTCTTTAATATATAGTAGGCAACGCGGTCCTTGATAGACCCTGAAAGATTGAAATATTCAGCCTTTGCATAGACCTTCATAGGCTTGCCGTTATATTCAAGTGATATTTCAACAAGGGGCGTGTTTGATATCATATTTGATATACCTTTAAATTTATTCTCCATTTTAACCTCCATAGGAGAAATTACTCGACAATCTCTCCGTATATAATTGAGCCTTCAATATTTGTAAGGCGTACTTTTTTAAATTCACCGCTGATGTCCTTGTCTGTGGGGGCGTGAACTGTGATATAGTTTGTGGTTTTGCCCTCAAACAGACCGTCACCTGCACGAGTTTCAAAAAGGATTTCCATCTCGCGACCAAGGTGTGCCTCTAAGAACTCTCTGTGCGACAACGAGGTTGCCTTGATGATTGCCTTTGAACGGGCATCCTTGATTTCTGGTGAAACCTGATTTGGACGCTTTGCTGCAGGTGTGCCTCTGCGTTGTGAATATTGAAACACGTGTGCCTCAGAGAACTTAACCCGATTTACAAAATCAAGGGTTTCTTGAAACTCCTCCTCGGTCTCGCCTGCAAAACCGACCATGATATCCGTTGTGATGGCACAATTGGAAAATGCCTCCCGCAAGCCCTCTACAACCTCAATAAACTGTGCTGTAGTATAATGGCGGTTCATTCTCTTGAGTGTAGCATCTGACCCTGACTGAAGGGAGATGTGAAAGTGGGGGCATAGCTTTTTGCAACCCTTGATTTCCTCAACGAACTCACGATTGAGTGTCATAGGCTCGATGGATGAAAGACGGATCCTTTCTATATTATCTATCTTATCTATTTTATTAAGTAATTGTGATAAAGATGTTGTCTTTAAATCCTTGCCGTAGGATGCGACGTGAATACCTGTTAAAATTACCTCACGGTAGCCATTCTCTGCAAGACGACTGACCTCCTGCAGCACCTCCTTCTCGGGGCGGCTTCTTACGGGGCCACGTGCATAGGGAATAATACAGTATGAGCAAAACTGAGAGCATCCGTCCTGGATTTTTATATAGGCGCGGGTACGGTCCATACATCGTTTTACCTGTAAGTCCTCATATGTATGGTTATCCATAATATCGGATACGGCATTAAGCTTTGAGTCGGGGTCAAGAGTCGTTACAAGTCTTACAACCGATGCCTTATCCTTTGTGCCAAGGACTAAGTTTACACCCTTGATGTCAATGACCTCATGGGGTGCCGTCTGGGAATAACATCCCATAACCGCGATTATGGAATTGGGATTTGTCTTTTTTGCGCGGCGGATAATCTGTCGTGATTTTCTGTCGCTCATTGCGGTTACAGAGCAGGTATTTATAATATAATAATCTGCTTTGGTGTCAAAGGGTACAATAGTATAGCCATCGTCTTCAAAAAGTTCTGAAATGGCTTCTGTTTCGTACTGATTGACCTTGCAACCTAAGGTGTAAAACGCAACAGTTTTCATAGATTCCCTCCGTAAAAAATTTCACATAAAATCATTATACAAAATTTTCAAGAAAAATTCAATAGGTATTGACTAATTTTAAAAATTATTGTATTATATAGGTAAGGGATTATAAAAATCCCAAAAGCAAGGTTACAAATAAAGGAGGAAAAGAAAATGATAACTTTTGATATGCTATTAAACTCAAGTAACGATGTTAAGGCATTCGTTAATACAGTAGCCAGATATGATTTTGATATAGACCTATTGTCAGGCAGATACGTTGTAGATGCTAAATCAATTATGGGCATTTTCAGTCTTGACCTTTCAAAGCCCATCAAGGTAGAGGCAAGAGTTGAAGAGGCAAACGCAGGAGATTTTCTTGTACAGATGAAGCCCTTTATGGTTTAATTAAAAACTAATCATACTAAAAAGCAGAAGCTATGCTGAAGTGATATAATGATGGTAGACACAAAAAAGAGTGTCTACCATCATTTTTTGTGGTATAATTAAATTAAGGAGATGATAATTATGGGAAGACCAAAG
>JAZOBR010000062.1:0-7747 GCA_045596105.1 Candidatus Ornithomonoglobus sp. | reverse complement strand
AACTCTTCATTACCATCCTGGGGATTGATGATTTCGATACCTGCAATATCAAGTCCTTCCTCTTTTGCCTTTGCATTAATCTTTTCTACATCACCTAACAGGATTGTTTTTGCATATCCCTCTGTTTTAACCTGAGCCGCCGCCTTAATTGTTCTTAACTCTTCACCTTCGGGAAGAACAATTGTCTTCATATCAGATTTAGCCTTAGCCTTAATCTTATCAATAAATGAAGCCATTTCCTTTATCTCCTTTGTAATTCATAATTTATCATATCAATTATACACCAATAAAATCCAAATTTCAAGGGTTAGAACGAAAAATTATTTCAAATTATGTATATATATTTACCGTACCCATTCCGCACCTGACAAATATTTTACCCTCACCCTCATCATTCGAATATTCTCTCGGCAATGACAATGAATTAAATGTAACATGACCCATTCCTCTTGATGATTTTAGTTTAAACGTATTCCCCGTATCTACCAAATCAACATGAAGAACACCCTTACCACATTCGAGCTTCATTTTATCAACACAAATAAATTTTATATTCGCTGTTCCTGTTGTTATAGTTACACCCGTTCTTGTCGAGGATATTCCCCTAAACTCACAGGTTGAATTGCCTAAATCCATAAATATTTCATTACAGTTTATACCATCACACGCAATAGAGCAATCATTTGATTGGATTGTCACTTTTAACAATTTTACATCAGGGATACTGATGGTATATATTTTATCATATGTCCCATCAGGGTCCGAAATTACTTTGTATACATCGTCATCCGTATATCCCAGGAGTCCCTCAGATACCCCATAATCCGTTCCCTTTGTGATTATAAAATGTCCCTTTGATACTTTTATATTCAACTCATTAATCATAAGCATATCCTCAAAAAACAAAATCGGGTTAAACCCGATTTTATTTATTATCATTTACTTCTTTTATCTTATATGAATCATCCATCTGTTGTATTACCGTAAAAATAATCGGATATTGAACTAATTCACAAACCTCAAATATATTTGAAGAAAGCTTTGACACTACCTTATCCCATTCATCATTAAACAGCTCCAAAACATCCTTTATATAGATATCTTTGCCGTTTTGCTTGTAGTATTCCCTCGCATCCTCAATCTCCATACACTTACGAACAGACAGCTCCTCAAAGAAAGTCTCCTCATCTGAAATATCAGGGCCAAAAGCTTCGGAAATAATTGAATTAATATCAATATCCGAAATATCTGCAAGCCTATCAAAATCAGGGACACTCATTGTGACATATACCTTTACATCATTGCCCTCTGATTTAATATCGGTAATAGTGTAATCAATATTGGCATATATACGCCATACTATTTCATCACGCCACTCCTCAAAGGTTTCATCACTAATGTATTTACGGTAATCTCCCAGCTTTGCAAGCTCCTTATCGGCAATAAAACTAAAATCAGAAATTTTGATAAAATTATCATAGAAATTGGAATCTTCCGTAAAGTAATCCTGAAACTCACCAATGGAATTAGAACGAATATCATTGCAAAATTCAGCAACAACGCGCTCACTCTGTGCTACATTATCGTCATTTAAGCTGAAACTAAAATTGAAAATCCCACACCCCGACAAGGATATAACAATCATCATAGAAGTAATAACGCGCATAAATCTTTTAAGCATAAGCTATCCTCACAATACGTCGTTTTTCAGTATATCCTCATAGGTTTCCCTTTTAACTATTACCTTCGCATTACCATCAGAAACCGCAACCATGGCGGGTCTCGGGATTCTATTGTAATTAGATGACATAGAATAATTATAAGCACCTGTCGCAAGGACCGCAAGAATATCACCCGACTCAGCAGTCTGGAGCATAGTGTCTCGCAGTAGCAAATCACCGCTTTCACAGCATTTCCCTGCAATGGTAACTAAATCATCCTTTGGCAGGTTTGCCTTGTTCGCAATTAATGCAGTATACTCCGACTCATACATAATGTATCTGGGATTATCACTCATACCACCGTCAACACTTACATACTTGCGAGCATTCTTTATATCCTTAATCGCACCGACGGTGTATAAAGTTAAGCCTGCAGGAGCAGAAATTGAACGTCCCGGCTCCATTAAGATAAACGGAATATCCAACCCACGCGCAGCTGCCTTCTTCTTTACAACGTCACTTACGTGTTTTATATAATCATCATATGGTACAGGGTCATCATCCTCTGTGTATCTTATTCCCATACCACCGCCAAGATTTAACATACTGATGCAAAGTCCAAGCTTGTCCTTTAAATCTCCTGCAAAGTTCATCATTATCTCTGCCGCCTTTACAAAAGGGTCAACATCGAATATCTGTGAACCGATATGACAATGCAAGCCATCAGGATTTACATTCGTCATATTGCTTGCAATCTCGTAGATTTCAAAGGCTTCACCATTTTCCAACGCAACACCGAATTTAGAGTCAATCTGACCCGTCTGAATGAAGCTATGA
The DNA here is from genome assembly GCA_045596105.1 of Candidatus Ornithomonoglobus sp. Taxonomy (GTDB): domain Bacteria; phylum Bacillota; class Clostridia; order UBA1381; family UBA1381; genus Ornithomonoglobus. Next base: position 5,249 of record JAZOBR010000062.1, on the reverse strand, counting down.
GTATGTGCATCAACGCCCGGCTTAATACGGAACATTATGTTCTGTACAACGCCACGCTCCTTAGCAATCTCATTTAATCGATTAAGCTCATAAACATTATCTACAATAATGTGACCGACACCGTTATCTACTGCCATTATAAGCTCATCATTTGTTTTGTTATTACCATGAAAAAACAGCTTGTCCATTGGGAATCCCGCCTTGATAGCAGTATAAAGCTCACCGCCAGATACTACATCACAGCCTAAGCCCTCCTCCATCGCAACACGACAGGTGTGAAGGGTGCATAGAGATTTATTGGCATACAAAACAAGTCCCTTACCATCATAGTACTTGTCTATCGCATCCTTGTACACTCGGCAATTTTTACGAAACAAATCCTCGTCAAGAACATACAAGGGAGTACCAAACTCCTTTGCAAGTCCAACCGTATCAACGCAGCCTACCGTTAAATGGTTTTCTTCATTCACCGACAGATTATCCGTTAAAAACATAAATCCCAATCCTTCCCAACTTTTGTTTTACACAGCTGTTTTATCCTCATTTGCATCAATCAAGCCTTCAGATATCTGATACTTTCTTTCAATATCCTTGATAATGACAGGCTCACCATCACCGCAAACAGAATCCTTAGTTATAACAATCTTAGAAATTGTCTCATCCGATGGTGCTTCAAACATAACATCCATCATCGCATCCTCGATTATACCTCTAAGACCTCTTGCACCTGTATTTCGTTCAATTGCTTTATCCGCAATGGCTTCGATTGCATCCCTCTCAAACTCAAGCTCAATATTATCAAAGCCCAGCAATGCCTTATACTGTCTTACCAACGCATTTTTCGGCTCTGTTAAAATTGTAACAAGAGTGTCTCGGTCAAGCTTATCAAGAGTTGCAAACACAGGTAATCTGCCAATAAACTCTGGTATTAAGCCGAATTTCAACAGGTCCTGAGGAGTAATCATTCTTAAAAGCTCAGAAATATCTCTTTCCTTCTTACTTTCAATCTTTGCACCAAAACCCATCGCCTTTTTACCGCAACGGTCTTCAATGATGCTTTCAATACCATCAAACGCTCCGCCACAGATAAACAATATATTTGTTGTATCAATCTGAATCATTTCCTGATGGGGATGCTTTCTTCCACCCTGAGGCGGAACAGATGCAATAGTTCCCTCAAGCATCTTCAAAAGTGCCTGCTGAACACCCTCGCCGCTTACATCACGCGTGATTGATACATTCTCACTCTTTTTGGCAATTTTGTCAATCTCATCAATATAGATGATGCCACGCTCAGCCGCATCTATATCATAATCAGCCGCCTGAATAAGCTTTAATAAAATGTTTTCAACATCCTCACCTACATAGCCTGCCTCAGTTAAGGATGTGGCATCAGCAATCGCAAAGGGTACATTCAGTATTCTTGCAAGATTCTGTACAATAAAGGTTTTACCGCTACCTGTCGGACCTATCATAAGGATGTTACTCTTTTGTAACTCGACATCACATTCCTCATTGTTAGATATACGCTTATAGTGATTATATACAGCAACAGCCAATGCTTTTTTCGCTTTATCCTGACCAATGATATAATCATCTAAGAATTCTTTAATCTCACGAGGTGCAGGAGGCTCGGATATAACCCCAAAATCATTATCCTCACGGGTAGCCTCTTCTACTATAGCTTCACAACGAGCTACACAACCCATACATATACATGCATCAAGCCCCATAATAAGAGGGCCTACCTCAGACTCGTGACGACCACAAAAGGCACAAACGTGCTCATTTAACTTATCGCTCATATAAATCCTTCCAAAAACATATTATTTACGCTCAGTTGTTGATACAATAACCTCATCAACCAAGCCGTAAGCCTTTGCCTCATCGGCATACATATAGTTATCGCGCTCGGTGTCGTTACATACCTCTTCGTACGTCTTACCTGTACGCTCTGACAAAATACGATTCATCTTTTCCTTAGTTCTTAGCAAATGATCTGAATGAATCTTAATATCTGTTGCCTGTCCACCTAAGCCACCGGAAATCAAGGGCTGGTGAATCATAATCTCACTATTAGGCAATGCATATCTCTTACCCTTTGTACCTGCCGCAAGCAAGAACGCTCCCATTGATGCCGCCATGCCGATACAAATTGTTGAAACATCACACTTGATATAATTCATTGTGTCATATATAGCCATACCTGCTGTGATAGAACCACCGGGACTATTAATGTAAAACTGAATATCCTTATCGGGGTCCTTTGCCTCAAGGTATAACATCTGCGCAACTACCAAGGCCGCTGTCGTATCATTTACATCCTCACTCAAGAAAATGATTCTGTCTTCAAGCAAACGTGAATAAATATCGTAGCTACGCTCTCCTCTGTTGTTCTGTTCGATTACATAGGGCATTGTTGCCATAATCGTCCCCTCCTATATTATTATAAAAATATTTGCTTAAATGGCATACGTGCCGATGGATATATTATTCCATCGGCATCGGTAAGTATTTCTCAATTATTTTACTTTAGCATTGTTTGTAAGCATTTCAACTGTCTTTGTGAATACCATTTCCTTCTTGATATTGTCAAGCTCAGGGCCTACTACTAACTCCTTTAGCTTGTCTACTTCCATACCGTATTTCTTAGACATATCAACAAAGTTCATCTCAAGCTCCTCAGGTGTAACCTCAATGCCCTCTGCCTTAGCAATAGCATCAATTACAAGTCCTGCGCCTACCTGCTTAACGCCTGTCACACGATAAGACTCTCTCACACCCTCCATTGTCTGTCCTGTATACTGCAAGAACATCTCGAAGCTCATACCCTGATATGCAAGATTCTGAGCCATATCGTTAATCATATTATCAATCTGGTTTGTAATCATAGCCTCGGGAATGTCAAACTCAGCATCCTCTACAACCTTCTCTATAACTGCATTCTGAATTTCGTTTTCTGCCTTTTCCTTAGCAGTCTCCTCGAGCTTAGCCTTTACGTCAGCCTTATACTCCTCAAGAGTATCAAACTCACTTACCTCACTTGCGAAATCATCATCAAGCTCAGGCAACTCACGAACCTTGATTTCGTTTATCTTTACCTTGAATACTGCAGGCTTACCCTTAAGCTCCTCTGCATGGTACTCCTCAGGGAATGTTACATTAACATCTACTAAATCATCAAGCTTAGCACCGATTAGCTGATCCTCAAAACCGGGGATGAATGTGTTTGAACCAATTTCAAGTTCGTAATCCTCACCCTTACCACCTTCAAATGCAACACCGTCAACAAAACCCTCAAAGTCTATAACGGCTGTGTCACCGGTCTCAATTGCACGGTCATCAACACTGATCATTCTTGCGTTTCTCTCACGTACGCTCTCAAGCTCCTTAGCTACATCCTCATCTGATACAGTATAGTCAACTTTATCAACTTCTATACCCTTATACTTTCCAAGCTTTACCTCGGGACGAGTTGTTACAAGAGCAGTGAATACTACAGGCTCACCCTCCTTGATTTCCTCAACGTCAAACTCAGGGCGAGCCACAACATCAAGACCGCTCTCCTTTAGTGCTGCCTCATATGCATCAGGTAGCAAATCATTAAGAGCATCATCATAGAAAATAGCCTCACTATAGTATTTCATAACCATAGCCTTGGGAGCCTTACCCTTTCTGAAACCGGGAATATCAAACTTTGACTTATTCTTGTTATAAGCTCTGTCAATCGCCTTTTTAAACTCTTCAACGCTAACCTCAAAAGATAGCTTTGATAAATTCTTCTCAATTTCTTCACACTTAACTGCCATGTGATTAATCCTCCTTGTGTTTTGCAGCATTAGCTACATCATTTCAAAATCTTAATAATTATATCACACAATTTCATAAAATGCAATTAATTTCCGTAAAATTTTTATAAATTATTGACTTTAACATAATTTGTTTGCTTTTTGACTCTTTAATAGTACATATTACCAATAAATTGCATAAAATCAATAAAAGCTGTTCGTTGATGAACAGCTTTTATTGATTATCTGAATGAAATTGCATCCTGGAAATTAACATTTGCAGTAACTGACTGCTGAGCACTGCTAATAACATTTTTAACTGTTACACTCGGGTCTGGTACTGACAAATATGGGTCAATTGTCGGTAATGCCTCTGATGTCTTTATGCTTTCAATATAGAACTTTGCAATTTTCATCTCGGGATTAGTATAATTTCTCATCTTTAACACCCCTTACTGCACAGGAACTGCGTCTTCAACACTGAAGTACATATTGAAACCCTTATGTTCCTCAGAAATTCCATATACCTGCAATGCAACTGTTATCTCTCCGGCACCTGAATAATTTGTCCATTCCCATTTTTCATCTGTTCGATTCAATGGAAATGCACCGATACACTTTGTGCCTTCTTCATTGATAAGCTTTATCGAATTATACTGGCTTATCTGTTCACAAGTTGTTGTCACCTTAAATGACTTCTTGTAATATACAGCCTCGTCATACATTGAAACACCATAAGCTACGGGCTCTTCTGCAACAGTAAGCTTATCATCGGGGTTCAAATCAAAATCACCAACTATAAAATATACAGGTTCTGCCGTTGTACCATCACCGGCTACTCCACCAAACTGTGCTTTGTAATAACCTGGATTGTTAGCTCGACCATCAAGCATAAATTCAACTGCTAAAGAGAACTCTGAAACACCCTGGTCTATGTACACATATTCAGGTGTTGTAAGAGCAGTACCATCAATATCTGCCACTCTTGAAATGATAATCGTCTTATGGTTCTGAGGCGATATGCCACCTGTGGTATTCAAATTAACAAGACTATCACTTACACCATTGTAAACATCCTTGGTATCATAAGCAAAAGCAACTGTACCTGAAACCAAGATAACTGCTGACATAAGCATACTCAACAATGTTTTCTTCATTTCCAAACCTCCACATTTTTTACTCATACCTAATTCCCATTTTATAGGACATAACACTTCATTAAACTATAATTCTAAGTCAGTATATCATATTTTAAATAAAAAATCAACCCTTTTTTTTAAATTAATTAAATTCTATTATTACAATTTTATTACAAAAAAATAATTTTATGTATAGAAAAAGCACTCCCTTCCAGGAAGTGCTTTAATGTGTTTATTTCTGCTTCTTTTCTTTCTTTACAACGTCTACCATTTTTGTAAGAGCAATAAGTGCAATTACGTTAGGAAGAACCATCAGATAGTT
>JAZOBR010000061.1:0-2344 GCA_045596105.1 Candidatus Ornithomonoglobus sp. | reverse complement strand
TATCTCACCATTGACTTAAAACCTGCATTAAATGAAAAACAGCTTGATAATAGGATACTTCGTGATTTTGAGAAGCAAAAGAACAAGCATCTTATTAATGCTCTTGACCAGCTATTGCCAAAAGCCCTGATACCTGTTATAATAGATTTAGCAAAAATCGAGCCACATAAGAGTGTATGTGAAATAACCCGCGAGGAAAGAAAAGCTCTTTTGGATACATTAAAGTCACTTAAAGTGACCGTTACAGGCTTTAGACCCATATCCGAGGCAATAATTACATCAGGTGGCGTTAGGGTAAGCGAGATTAACTCATCAACTATGGAGTCTAAGCTTGTAAATGGTTTGTATTTTGCAGGTGAGATTATTGATATTGATGGCTACACAGGTGGATACAACCTTCAGGTTGCCTGGTCAACAGGTTATCTTGCAGGCTTAAATGCATCTCAGGCAGATTAAAGGGTAGTTGTTAAAGATACCTGAAATAAACAGAGGAATGGAGAAGTGCATCCATATGTTATGCACATTAACACAAATATGGAAAATAAGGATTTAAGACACATATCAGACGATGAAAAGCGGTTCGAAGTTGACTCTGATAAAAAGAAAATCTCGGTTGCGATTGACGGCCCTGCAGGTGCAGGTAAGAGCTCAGTTGCAAAGAGGGTTGCAAAGGATATGGGATATGTATACATTGACACAGGGGCAATGTATCGCACAGTTGCTGTATGGGCAATTGAGAACAATATCGATTATATGACTGATAAGGACTCACTTATTTCAAGACTTGATGATATTAAGATAGATATTGCATATGAGGATGATATGCAGAAGATGTATCTTAATGGCCGTGATGTTTCAACTCGTATTCGAAAGAATGATGCATCAATGGGAGCATCTGCAGTTGCGACAATACCTGAGGTAAGAGTATTTCTTGTAAGGATGCAACAGGAAATGGGTAAAAAGGGCGGCGTAATAATGGATGGAAGGGACATTGGTACCCATGTTTTGCCTAACGCAGAGCTTAAAATATACCTTACTGCCTCAGTAGATGAGCGTGCGCGTCGAAGATATGCAGAGTATATCGAAAAGAGAATTGAATGTGAGCTTGAGGCTATAAAGGAAGATGTTATTAAGCGTGACTATAACGATATGAACAGAGCTGCATCTCCATTGAGACAGGCAGAGGATGCAATTTTGGTTGATACAACTGATAAAGACTTTGATGAAACCGTTGAGATTATCAGAGGTTTAATAAGAAAAACGGAGGATAAGCAGTAATGTTTTATACATGTATTTTAGCAATAGTGAGATTTCTGTTGCTATTTGTTTTCAGAATTTCCATTAAGGGTAAGGAGAACATTTTAAAAACAGGTCCATTTATTCTTGCAGTAAATCACAAATCGTTTTTAGACCCTGTTATTGCTGCATTGGCATCTCCTCGTCATCTTTCGTTTATGGCAAAAGCCGAGCTTTTCAAAATTAAGTTTTTTGGTGGATTTATCAGCAAGTTGGGAGCATTCCCGGTACATAGAGGCACAGGAGATATAAATGCCTTAAAGACAGCTTTTAAAATTTTAAAAAGCGGTGAACCCATGCTTATATTCCCTGAAGGGGGAAGAGTAAAGCCGGGTCAGACACGCAGAGCAAAATCAGGCGTTGTGGTTATTGCTCATAAAATGAATGTGCCTGTTATTCCTGTACTTATTGAGGGTGAATATAAGTGGATGCATAAAATCAAGGTTACAATAGGTGTAGAACTATCCTTTGATGAATACAAGGACAAGAAGCTTGAGAGTGATGAGCTTCAGACCTTGGCACAGGGAGTATTGGATACAATCTATAGCCTTGGCAAGGAGTGATTTAATGTCAATTACGGTTGCTAAGACCGCAGGGTTTTGCTTTGGTGTAAAGCGTGCGGTTGATGCAGTATATAAAGCACACGAGGAGGCAAAAAAAATTGCGACTCTCGGTGATGTGATTCATAACAGACAGGTCATTGAGGACTTTAACAAAAAGGGTATCTATTCTTACTCTGATGTTGAGGAAATCCCTACCGATTATACAGTTATAATTCGTGCTCATGGGGTAGGAAAGGATATATACGAAAAGCTAGGCACGAGAGATTACATTGATTTAACATGCCCCTTTGTATCAAAAATCCATAAGATTGTAGAGAAACATCATAAGGAAGGCTATAAAATTATCATTGTTGGTGATGAAACACACCCTGAGGTAATCGGCATTAATGGTTGGTGTAACTATGAAGCGGACATAATTGATAGTGAAACAGCAGAAATCACAAAGGATTATCATGATTTTAAGCTTTGTATTGTAGCACAAACTA
>JAZOBR010000060.1:0-3380 GCA_045596105.1 Candidatus Ornithomonoglobus sp. | reverse complement strand
TGTTCGTTGCAGGATTTATCGGCACACCTCAAATGAACTTCATCAATGCTGTTCTTGAAAAGAAGGATGGCAAGTCATATGTTTCCTTCGAGGGTCACTCTCTCGTAATTCCCGAAGAAAAGGCTAACGACCCTGCTCTTGAGGAATACTACGGCAAGGAAGTTGTTATCGGTATTCGTCCTGAGTGCATCCACGATGAAGATATTTTTATGGAAAAGTTTGCTGAGAATGTTATCGAGGTTGACGTTGACGTTACAGAGCTTATGGGTGCTGAAATTTACCTTTACCTCACCACAGGTGAGCAGGCTATGACTGCAAGAGTTTCTTCCCGTTCACAGGCTCGCGCAGGCGACAAGATTAAGGTTGCTATCGAGGCTGAAAGAATTCATATCTTCGACAAGGACACACAAAAGTGTATCGTTCACTAAAAAGCTTAAAAGACCGCATCATGCGGTCTTTTGTTTTGTGCTTGTACAAAATATATGAGACAATTCCTGTTAACCCAACATAGCTTTGCATTGACACATCAATATGCTATATTTGTTCATATCAATGCGTTATTTTGGTATATATAGATAAAATGAGCCTTTAATTACAGTCATTTTATCCATTTATCTCTTGACTTTTATTTTATATTTGTTATAATATAAGAAGTAAAAACTACTTAATTTACCCGAGGTTTATTATGAAAAAGAAAATTGCTGTTATCGGCTTTGGCGGTATGGGCTCCTGGCACGTTAACCATGCTCTCAAAAGTGATGTTTTGGAGCTTGCCGGTATTTATGATATTGACGATGCAAAAAGCGAAAAGGCTAAGGAAATGGGCATTTATGCTTACTCTTCTCTTGACGAGGTCATAAACGATAAGAGTGTTGACCTTGTTACTATTGCCATTCCTAACGATGTTCACTTGGAAACTGTTGTTCGCTGCTTGAAGGGCGGCAAGCACGTTATTTGCGAAAAGCCTGTGGCTCTTTCCTCCTCTGACCTTGAGGAGATGATTTCCGCTTCAAAGGAATCAGGCAAGCTTTTTACAGTTCATCAAAACAGACGTTTTGACGTTGACTATCTCGCTATGCAGCAGCTTGCAGACAGCGGTGAAATCGGTAAGCCTATCCGCATTGAATCAAGGATTCACGGCTCACGCGGTATTCCATCCGACTGGAGAGGTGAAAAGGAGCACGGCGGCGGTATGATACTTGACTGGGGTATCCATCTGATTGACCAGCTTATGCTTATCTACAAGGATGATGTTATTGACACAATCAACTGCACATTGACAAACATTACAAACAAAGAGGTTGATGACGGATTTTATCTCACCATCACCTTTAAGAGCGGCGCTGTTGCCTTTGTTGAGGTTGGCACATACAACTTTATTCCTTTGCCAAGATTTTATATGAAGGCTGAAAAGGGCTCTGCTCTCATTACTGACTGGAGAGAAAAAACAAAGGTTGCCAAATGCAAATACTGGCACGAAAATGATGTGCTTCCTGTACAAACTGCCGCAGGACTTACAAAGACCATGGCTCCCCGTGACAGTGTTACCCTTGACACCTATGAGCTTGAAATTCCTCACAGTGATGTACACGATTTCTACCGTAATTTCGTTAACGCAATTGACGGCAAGACAACACAGCTTGTGACACACGACCAAATGCGTCTTGATATGAAGATTATGGAGCAGGCATTTAAATCCGCTGAGCTTAATCAGACAATTAAATTCGAATATTAAAGCCATGACCGCCTTGAAACTAAGGCGGTCTTTTTATGTATCAAGGTCTGAGCTGCAAAACAAATCTTTACCCGATTGCTTTGATATTCTGTTGCTTCTATTATGTAAAAAAGGCAGCTGCAAAAGCAACTGCCTAAATTATTAATTATTTTGAAAGCCAATCGATTTCGATATCATACTTGAGAGTGATATTGAAGTATTCAATTGGGGAAATCTTGTCGAAATACTTGCTACGTACAGCAACTGTTCTGTCAGCGAAAACCTCAGTAGCAGCAGGGCCACCCTTCTTTCTTGAAGAATCAAGCATATATCCATCATAAGAGCTGTAAAGAAAGCCATCATCAAAAATTTCTATTTCCTTCAAGTATGGGAAGGTCTGAGCATCGGATATAAATTCAATCCTTACATCATCAGTCATCTCAGGGTTTGGAATTTCTACTGATGCAATGTACTTTTTCGCAACAGCATCATAAGATGTTGCAGTAGCAACTGTCTTGAATACCTCTCCAACCTTAATCTGAACATTGAACTTGAATATATGCTCACCGTTTTGTCCGCCGAGAACATCGTCGAAGTAAAGCACAACCTTTGTAACCTCATGAGGCTCTCTCAAGGTAACGCCTGCGTATGTACCCTTGTCATAGTTCAACGCAATCCAAGCATCATCAGCATAAGATATATTACCGTCAATCAAGTTGCTTACCTTGGAAATACCTGCATAAGCAAAGTTAGATGAAGCATATGCAGCACCGTAGCAAGCAATGTTGCCTGTTGCGGTTGAAAGCTTCTTTGCAGTTGTAATATAGCCTGCCAAGAATATACACTTACCGCCATTTGCTATTTCGGCTAATAGCTCTGTAGTAATCGCTCTGCCGTTTCTGCCATTTTGGTTTTTGGCGCTTGTTATTTCTATCATCATGCCCTTTGCAGTGATAGCATTGTCAAGCGCGAATTCAACATCGTTAGCTTCCTTTGTGGTGGTAACCGTTTGATCTGTAACAACAGTCTCCCAAATACCATCCTCAATTGTACCGTCCAAGAGAAGCTTGATGTTATATGTAAGTGTAGTTCCCACATCGGCACTCTCACATCCGCCGAAGCTTGCGCCAACCTTGGAAATCGGATATTCGTCATTAAACTCAGCCCAAACATTCTGTGCGCCGGTTTTCATAGCTCTCCAATATGTGTTCTTAAGCTCATCACCTGCAAGTCCGGGATAGTACATAGGTACGCTTGAATCAGCGCCTATCATACCGCTGAGAGCAGCATTTCTAACAAGATACGCATTCAAAGGAACGTCGAAGATTGGTCTGTAACCGGTATAACCCATAAGCTCAACCTCTTGAACCTTTGGTGTTAACCACCAATCATGTTTTGTGGGAGCCTTTGAGCATTTTTCAACAACGTGATAACCAAGCTCATTGCACTCTGCAACGTCGCAGTTTCCTGCAGGTCTCTTTGCATAGTAACCGTATTCGGAGCACCAAACTCTGATGTTATTTGTGTTAATATCAAACTTTGATTCAAGCTTGTCGGAGCCTGCACCGCACTTACCGCACTCAGTTGCTGTCTTAGCGTTACCTGCACCACACTCTGTACAACGGTTAATAGTAATTGCTGTAAATGTTTCTCTCTTAGCGCCGCA
>JAZOBR010000059.1:0-2195 GCA_045596105.1 Candidatus Ornithomonoglobus sp. | reverse complement strand
ATAAAAAAATCAAGTCATTTATTTATATAAAATCTAATTAATTTTTAAAATTTACAGATGTTTTCTTATATTTTTCTCGATTTGAGTACATTTACACTTAAAAGTGTCTGTAATTCGCGATAATATAATTAAAATTTGAGAGTTGAAATTCATATTTCTTCTAATATAATATGAAACGAATGCATTCAACATATTCACACACATAAAAAAGAGGTATCCGTAAACTATAAGTTTTAGAGAGTTAATTATTTGCATATAAAATTCCTTCCACACCAAATATCTTTTTTAGTATTTACAAACAACTTTCTTCTACACCTGTAAAAAAATACATAACCACTGTCCCATAAAATGCGTTGACACAATTACGATGATTTGATAAAATCTAAATATAAAAAAGGTGGTGTTAAAACACCACCAAGTAATATTAATCAAGCTTTAAAACTGACATAAATGCTTCCTGGGGGACTTCTACGCTTCCAACCTGACGCATACGCTTTTTGCCTTCCTTCTGTTTTTCAAGAAGCTTTTTCTTACGGGTAATATCACCGCCGTAGCACTTGGCAAGCACGTCCTTACGCAATGCCTTGATTGTTTCACGAGCAATTATTTTTGAACCGATGGCAGCCTGGATAGGAACCTCGAACAACTGACGCGGGATAACCTCTTTTAGCTTTTCGCACATTTTTCTTCCTCGTGCATAAGCACTATCTTTAAATACGATAAAGGATAGAGCGTCGACAGCCTCACCATTAAGCAATATATCAAGCTTAACAAGAGACGATGGCTCGTAACCGCTTAATTCATAATCAAAGGATGCGTAACCTCTTGTGCGTGATTTCAAAGCATCAAAGAAGTCGTAGATGATTTCATTCAATGGTAGCTCGTAGAAAATCTCTGCACGAGTTTCGTCAAGGTAATCCATATGCTTATAAATACCGCGACGCTCCTGGCACAGCTCCATAACATTACCCACATAATCCTTGGGTACCATTATGGATGCCTTTGCCATAGGCTCTTCCATATGCTCGATTTCCGCAGGGTTGGGAAGGTTGGTGGGGTTATCACACCAAACCATTTCACCGTTTGTTTTATATACTTTATAAATAACACTGGGTGCCGTTGTAATCAGATCGAGATTGTATTCACGCTCTAAACGCTCCTGAATTATTTCAAGATGTAACAATCCCAAAAAGCCACAACGGAAACCAAAGCCTAAAGCAACAGAAGTTTCAGGCTCAAACATTAGTGAGGCATCGTTTAGCTGAAGCTTCATCAAGGCTTCTTTTAAATCCTCATAGTGAGCACCGTCTGCGGGGTAAATGCCACAATATACCATAGGGTTAACCTTTTTATAACCCGGTAGTGGTTCACTGGCCGCATTACCCACAACAGTAACAGTATCACCAACCTGAGTATCCTGGATATTTTTAATGCTTGCGGCAATATATCCTACGTCACCAGCAGAAAGATAGTCGTTCTTTACAAGTCCCTGCGGACTCATCTGACCAACCTCGACAACATCAAATTCGGCATTTGTTGCCATCATTTTGATTCTGTCACCAGGCTTTAGAGAGCCTTCTTTAACTCTTACATATACTATAACGCCACGGTAGCTGTCATAGTATGAATCAAAAATTAGGGCTCGCAGGGGAGCCGATGCATCACCTGTGGGTGATGGCACCTTATCTACAATTGCTTCAAGCACTTCTTCGACATTCATGCCTGTTTTTGCACTGATTCTCGGAGCATCATCAGCAGGAATCCCTATGATGTTTTCAATTTCGTGCATAGCATTGTCAGGGTCTGCAGAAGGCAAATCTATCTTGTTGATAACAGGCACAACCTCAAGGTTATGATCTATTGCAAGATAGGTGTTTGCAAGTGTCTGAGCTTCAATACCCTGTGAGGCATCTACTATTAATATAGCTCCCTCACAAGCGGCAAGAGAACGAGACACTTCGTAGTTAAAGTCAACGTGTCCCGGCGTATCTATTAAGTTCAGTGTGTATTCATTACCGTCGTGACGCTTATATTTTAGCGTAACTGCGTGAGCTTTTATGGTTATACCACGCTCACGCTCAAGGTCCATATCGTCAAGAATCTGCTCTTCCATATCGCGTTTCTCAACAACACCTGTCAATTCAAGAAGTCTGTCGGCAAGAGTAGATTTACCATGGTCTATATGTGCAATGATA
>JAZOBR010000058.1:0-5583 GCA_045596105.1 Candidatus Ornithomonoglobus sp. | reverse complement strand
ATCTTTTTCACCTTGCCATTAATTTCAGTTTCCAGGAATATTCCGCCAAGCTCCTCGAAGCTCTCCACACTATCGCTTACATAGTACTGATACTTGTTCTCACAAGCCGTCTTATCATGCATAGTATGCTCTTCGAGCTTCTTTTTAAGATACTTTGCAACCTCGGCACCGGGGCTTATAAGCTCTACGCCCTCACCCATATATCTCGAGATTGCATCCCTGAGCAACGGATAGTGAGTACAGCCAAGAATCAAGGTGTCAACCCCTGCCGCCTTTATGTCACTAAGGTATTCATCCACCACAAGCTCAGTTACGGCAGTGTCAAAGTGTCCGTTCTCCACCAATGGCACAAACAATGGGCACGCCCTTTCATACACCTCAACCTCAGGGTTATACTCCTTTAAATACTTTACATAAGAGCCACTCTTGATGGTTGCCGCGGTACCTATTATTCCTATTTTGTTGTTTTTAGTAACACGCGCCGCCGCATAAGCACCTGCGTCAACCACGCCATAGATGGGTACAGGATACTCCTCCTGTATCTCGGGCAATGCCGCAGAGGATGCCGTTCCACAAGCAATAACAATCATCTTTACATCACGGCTCAAAAGGAAATTAATGTCACTATGAGTGTACTTTAAAATTGTCTCCTTTGAACGGTTGCCATAGGGTACGCGGGATGTGTCGCCGAAATATACTATGCTCTCGTCAGGAAACTGCTTCATAAGCTCCTTGACAGCCGTTAAGCCGCCAAGTCCGGAATCGAAAACGCCTATACTTCTATTATCCATTATTTTACTCTCCCCATTGCAAGCTCAACAAGTGTGTCAAGTAGCTCCATATACCCAACTCCCATTGCATTCCATAGCTTGGGATACATACTTATATTAGTAAAGCCGGGCATGGTGTTTATCTCGTTTAGTATGATTGAGCCGTCAGAATGTTTTACAAAGAAATCCACTCTTGAAAGTCCCTGACCGTCAAGGGCGCGGAATGCCTTTATTGCATACTCACGGATTTTATCTATTGTTTCCCCGGGAATTTCTGCGGGAATCAACAGCTCGGTTGAATTATCATTATACTTTGCGTCAAAGTCATAATATTCGACCGTAGGTCTTATCTCACCCACCGTCGATGCCTTTACATCGCGATTTCCCAACACTGCACACTCAACCTCATGGCCGTCAATATGCTCCTCAACAAGAATTCTGCGGTCAAATTTCTTGGCATTCTCAAGAGCCACCATAAGCTCCTCTCTGTCATGTGCCTTCATAATTCCAACCGATGACCCGAGACGGGCAGGCTTAACAAATGCGGGATAGCCGAGCTTATCCTCTATCTCGTCTGCCTTTGCTTGAAAATCATCAGCATCTGTTACTACAACCCAATTTGCCTGCGGTATGCCTGCTGACTGGAACACAAGCTTTGAATAGGTCTTATCCATAGCATTGGCTGATGCCAATACACCCATACCCACATATGGGATATGTGATAGCTCAAACAAGCCCTGAACTGTACCGTCCTCACCATACTCACCATGCAATACGGGGAATATAACATCAATATGTATTACCTCGACTGTGTCACCCATAACCACCATACCATGGTGCTTACTGTCGGGTGAAATGAAGGCGTGCTTTAAGTTTAATCTGTCCTTCTCCCACTCACCAGGCTCAATTTTTGACACATCTCCTGTGTAGAGATACCACTCTCCTGCACGGGTAATGCCAAGAATATATATATTGTACTTTTCTTTATCAAGGTTATTTATAACCGAGGTCACCGACTTCTGTGAAATGTCATGCTCAGGTGACTCTCCGCCGAATATAACACAAAGATTCTTTTTCATCTAATCATTCCTTTTTAAATACTATTTATATAATACTCCTTTTTCCGCAAAATTGCAATACAAAACGGAAATTTTCAAGCAATTATTAAATATTTCCATTCCTTCTTATTTTTTCCAACGCCCTCAGGAAATGGTCGGGCAGCTCTGAGGTAAATTCCATCACCTCATGGGTTACGGGATGGGCAAAGCCTATGGTCTTTGCATGCAAAAGCTGTCCCTTACCCTTTTCTCTGTCCTTTTTTACTCCGTACACAGGGTCACCCACGATGCTATGGCCAATGCTTGCCATATGCACGCGAATCTGGTGAGTTCTGCCCGTTTGAAGCTGACACTCACACAGAGTGAACTGACCGAAGCGTTCAAGCACCGTAACATGGGTTACCGCCTCTCTGCCACCCTCTATAACTGCCATTTTCTTTCTGTCAATGGTGTGACGGCCAATAGGCTTATCGACCGTTAATTTATCCTCTTTTATGTTACCGTTTACTATGCAGTAATACTTACGCATTGCCTTACGCTCTTTTAACTGTGCCGACAGGGATTCGTGAGCCTCATTGGTTTTTGCAACCACCAATAGCCCCGAGGTGTCCTTGTCTATTCTATGCACAATACCCGGGCGTACAACACCATTTATGTTTGACAATGTGCAATGGTAAAGCAATCCGTTTACCAGAGTACCTGTCTCGTTGCCGTTCGCAGGGTGAACTACCATTCCCTGAGGCTTGTTTACAACAATCAGTGAGTCGTCCTCGTAGACAATGTCGATAGGGATATTCTCAGGCTTTGCCTCTGTCTCCACAGGCTCGGGTATGGAAATCTCTATCTCATCCCCTGAGGCTACCTTGTCCTTCTTCGTGACGGCTGCACCGTTTTTCACAATTAATCCGTCCTCAATAAGCTTTACGGCATAGCTTCGGGAAATGTCGGTGTTATCCGATATGAACTTATCAATTCGTGCCGAGCCCTCTGTAGCAGAAATTATAATCTCATCCATTTTCCTTAGCCTCGCTCTTATCAAAAAAAATAACATATACAACCATAATGACTGCACCTGTTACAATTGCCATATCGGCAACATTAAATACGGGAAACTCAAACCACTTAATTGAGATAAAGTCAACCACAAAGCCATATGCGATTCTGTCAATGGCATTGCCTAATGCACCCGAGAAAAACAGGGCAATAGACAGATTCTCAAGGGCGTTCTGCGGTTTCCTTACATACTTATACACAATAACCGCCACCAAAAATACCACAGAAATCACCGAAAGAATTTCTATATTGTTGCTGAGGATAGAAAATGCGGCACCTGTGTTTTTTACATACAAAAAATCGCAAACAAAAGGTATTTCACCAAATACCTCTCCTACAGCCACATTGTTTAATATATATCCCTTTACCACCCTGTCACCGATTACCACCAAAATAACAAGGGCAATTTGCCATAATAGATTCAATATTTTTTTATTCTTCATACTTCCTCATTTCAATACGAAAGTGTACTTTGTCAATTTTAAATCCGTATGACGGATTATTCCCCTGCCTCCAGGGGCAGAGATGCAATAGCATTAAGGCTCATATCGGCACACTTGCCCGATATGTATTCATAATAGCCCGATGCGGCAATCATTGCCGCATTGTCTGTACACAATACGGGAGGGGGATACAGGACTGATATGCCTTTTTTTTCTGCCATCCTTGTCATTTTATCACGCAACGCGGAGTTTGATGCAACACCGCCTGCAATTACTATTGTATCTGAATTTTTACGCTCAGCCGCCTCGATGGTATGAGTTACAAGCGCATCCGTCACTGCATTCTGAAAGGACGCGGCAATGTCTGCACGATTGTAGTCCTCACCCTTCTGCTCAAGCTTGTGAACATGGTTTATGACTGCGGTCTTAACACCGCTGAAGGAAAAATCAAGTGAGCCTTCTGCCATCTTCACTCTCGGGAATTCAACGGCATTGGGGTCACCCTCCTTTGCAAGAGCGTCGATTTTCGGGCCGCCCGGGTAGCCAAGACCAAGGATTCTTGCAACCTTGTCAAATGCCTCTCCCGCGGCATCGTCTCGGGTCATACCCATAATTTCATATTCAAGATAATCATTTACATAGACAATATGACTGTGTCCTCCTGACGCTACAAGACAGGTAAAGGGCGGCTTCAGGTCAGAATGTGCCACATAGTTTGCACAAATGTGTCCTTTTATGTGATGCACCTGTACCAATGGCTTTTTCAGGGCGTATGCCAAAGCCTTTGCGGTGGCAACTCCCACAAGCAATGCTCCCACAAGGCCGGGGCCATAGGTTACTGCAATGGCATCAATATCATCAAAGGTAACCCCTGCCTTTTCCACTGCCTCATCCACTACGGTGTTTACAGCCTCAATGTGACATCTTGACGCAATTTCAGGTACTACACCGCCATAGCGTTTATGTATATCAATCTGTGAGTTTATCACATTTGAAAGGACCTCGCGACCATTCTTGACAACTGCCGCCGCAGTTTCGTCACAGGAGCTTTCAATTCCTAAAATCAATATATCTTCCATTACCCGATTTTCGCCTCCATGATAACGGCATCCTCACCGTCATAGTATCCTTTTCTTTCCGTCAGCTCACAAAAGCCAAACCTTTTGTACAGCATTTGAGCCGATGAATTGCTCTTGCGTACCTCAAGCACCATTCTCTCACAGCCACGCTCCCTTGCGGTAGCAACAAGTTTTTCCATCAACGCCTTAGCATAGCCCTTCCCGCGATTCTCCGTCATAACGGCAATACGCATAAGCTCCGCAGTTTCATATATGCTCCATATACCTGCGTAGCCCACTATATCACCCTGCTCCTCTATAACGAAATAGTCAGAGTAATCCTTGCACAATTCCTCCATAAAGCTCTCCGACTTCCATGGCTTGTGGAAGGAATTTATATCAACCTCCAGGACGGCAGGAATGTCCGCCTGTGTCATTTTCCGAATTATCATTCTTCTTCCTTTACAGGCAGCTTTTCAGCCACGTCAACAAGAATATCATAAAGCTCCTCTGCAACCTCCTGATATTCCTCCAAATCACCGCCATAGGGGTCAGGCACGTCACCCTCATCACCAATAAAACCGTATAAAGTTGAAACCTTGTCCCCTGCCATACCCTCAATAAGCAGTTTATGTGCCTCGGTCATGGCAAGGATAATGTCTGCCTCCTCTATAAGCTCGTTTGTAAGGGGCTTTGTGCGATGAAGTGACATATCAATATCATACTTTTTCATTGTCTCAATGGCGTTGTCCGCCGCTGTAGCACCGATTTCGGCAAATACTCCTGCGGAATCCACAAGTATGTCAAGGTCATTTTTCTCCGCAATGTCAGCCATAATTGCAGCCGCCATTGCACTTCTGCACGTGTTACCTGTACAGACGAATAGTAGTTTCTTCATAGACTTCTCCTTGTATTAAATCATAGTACCTTGATTTGTGACGGAGTCTTACTCCTCCATCACCCTGATGACATTATACGCTGCCGCCTTGTAAAGCCTGTTCTTAATGGCAAGTCCATAGCCGTCACGGCTTTCAAACTCACAGAATACAACCTCACAGCCGAGGTTGTCAAACTCACGAAGGTGTGAAAACAGGTTTTTTGCATACTCCTGATTGGTGGTGCCGCCCGATAAAATAACAGCACTGTCATAGGCGTTTTCGGACATGGTAAGCACACCGCATACCTTGTCGGTGTTCTCACG
>JAZOBR010000057.1:0-4294 GCA_045596105.1 Candidatus Ornithomonoglobus sp. | reverse complement strand
TCTTCCTAAGACCGCTTGGCCTCCGACTTGACAGACTGAGAATTACAGGCTTATTGAACATAAACTCCTGCATCCTGCCCGTCTGCGGCTTGTACGCCTTTAACAGCTCCGCGAAGTTATCAACATTTTCACCTGCCGAATCAAGTGCTGCATATACCGCCGCAAGGTTTGAAATATTATAGAAGCCCTTATAGTTAACCTCCATCATATTGCCATTGATAGAAAAGCTCATAGGTGTTTTAAGGGACACATCCCTTACATCGTACTGAGGTGTGGGACGCTTGTATCCGCAACCCTTGCATTCAAAATCACCAAGCTGACTATAGTGATGGTAGTTATAGTGAAGCTCCTGCGAGCATATGGGGCAATATCTGCCCTCACGCGCTCCATCATCACTATCTAATACTGCCTCGGATACTCCGTAGTATACCGCCTCCACATTCTTTGAGCTACCGAAATGTACGCATACGGGGTCGTCAGCGTTTATTACAAGCTTTAGCTTCGGTACCAATGCAATGGCATCCTTAATAAGTCCTATTGTGCCGTCAAGCTCACCGTAGCGGTCGAGCTGATCACGGAAAAGATTTGTAATCACCATAATATGAGGTGTAATTTGCTTGAATATAATTCTCGCATACGCTTCGTCAATTTCAAGGCAGGCGTAGTCTGCCTTGATACGGCCGAATATATCCGCCGCCTCAATGTACGCTGTTGCCACACCCGAAAGCATATTTGCTCCCACGCGATTGCAAAGGACCTTGTATCCCTTCGTCTCAAGGGCAGAGCATATCACATTATTGGTGGTTGTCTTTCCGTTTGTGCCACAGGTAACAATTATTTTATTTTTCACCCGCTTGTTCATATCACTCACAAGCGGCGGATAGATTTTAAGGGCATACTCACCCGGGCCTGCCGATGAACGCTTGCCCATAAGCCTACCTGCCACGCCAAGTAGCTTGCCTATCCAGATTGCCAATAACCTTCTCATAATTACCTCTCTTTTCCAGGAGAAAATCAGTTGGAAAGTTTTAGCTTACCCTTTACCGCCGATACATTGGTAGTGTTACTCTCCACTTTCTCACCATACACATCCTCTGTTGTGTATGAAATCATATAATCTCCATCAGATACTGCCTTCTCACTTATATTGGCACCACCAAATACAAGTCTCAAGCTCTTACCCTCGATATAGTCATACATATCTCCACCGAAGGTGCGATATACAGGTGTTATAACATCACCTGTGTCAATCTTCTTAAATATTCTGCCCTGTACATTGATTTGATTATCAACGCCCGACCATATTCCTATTACCTTGTAATCCGCCTTATTCTTATTAATGGTTTTCTTCACCCATATACTTGAATAAGCATCATTATAGATTACGGGAATTGAGTAAATCATAAAACTATCCGTTTTCTTTACAAGCTCCGCCCATACGGGAGTGCCGTTCATTTCGAAAACTGTGTTTTCAAACTCATAAACAAAGGATGCCGACAGATTGTCTCTTGTTGTATTATAATCCGTCATAAGAAGCATATACTTTCCAAGCTCCTCGTCATACTTGTACACATTCACTGCGGCTTTTGCAATAAGCTCAGGGCTTACAACACTTAATGTGTAAATACCCGTAGGCTCAAAATATGCAGAAATGGAATTATAAGGCTTATACAATTCATAGTGTGCCCAGCTTTCCGTTTCACTATAATCTGCCACACGCTCCGACACGAGGGCGTTACTGTTTACACGGTCAAGATATTCCATATATCCCATACTTGGTGACAACACACGATAGACACTGATATTGGCCGCGTGCTTGTCCATGGGATAGAATACGCCAAGTCCCGAAAGATGTGTTGCCTCCTCATCCTTCGCACAATATATGACTGCCTTCTCCAAGATATTGTCAAGTCTTGCGGAATCATCACTTGTGGCATCAAACACACAATCTGCCATGGAGCCTACATCCACAAGCTCCGAATATCCTTCAACCTCACCTCTTGCACCGAGAACGAACACATCCTTTAATGACTCCTCCATAGCGCAAAGTGAATTTATATTAAGAGTTGACTCAGACATATGTCTTGCAAGAGTTTCAAAGCCCTGAATCAGAACTGTTGCCTTTGCAAGGTCTATAACTGCCATACATACATCTTTGCGGTCATTATTCCTTGACCACCCGTAGGCCTGTTCGCAAATGGAAGCCGCCACCACATCCGGAGTTGTCTCAGGAGCGTTTGATAAAAGCTCAAAAAGTCCCCTGTAATCCCACGCACCTGCGGGCAGAATATCCTCCGATGCAACAAGATAGTTTGCATATAGCGACAAAGATGCCGCTGTTTCAATGGTTGACATCATACTGCCATCAAAGCCGATTATATCAAGCATAACGCCTGCACCTGCCAAGCCGTCAGATATTTCTTTGACAGTAAGAGGGTCGTTATGGTATGTAGAATCGGTTGTGGCACCTGCAAGAGGGCCGCCGCCCTGACCCCATATAATTGATACGTAATGGTCTGCAGGATAGCTTGCCACACTGCGGGAAATATATTCCTCGTAGGTGTCACTCTCTCCCATATTTTTCATTAGACTCTCGTATATAGGCTTGATACCATTCTCCTGAACAATAAAATCCTGAATTCTGTCATTCTTGATTCCTTCACTGTTCCACTTACGGCATCCGCCTGTTTCAACCACAACATTTATATTTTCAGGCAGATTATAGGATAGTGAGGACAACACCTCTGTTGCCTTACCATACTCCTCCTCCAGCATACCGCCGGGTATGTAGAGCATAACCGTCCAGCTTGAGCCTGTAGCCTCAGGACGCTTTGTCTCCTTCTCCGCCACAAGACTGCCGCCGCCACAGCCGCTCACCAGGAGCATAACTGCCATTATCACGCATATGAATTTGTTTTTAATTTTCATACAAATCCCAACTTCCAATTTATCCTCAAAAAAATCTCTTTTATCAAAAAAGAAGGGCGTCTCAGAAGCCCGTCGCATCCGACAGGTTTCTTCAATGCCCTACATGATATTAAATCATTCAGCAGCCGGTGCGTCAACCGGGCATGCGCCTGCACATGCACCACACTCGATACATGCATCTGCATCAATTACATATGCTGTATCACCCTCTGAAATTGCGTTTACCGGACACTCTGCTGCACAAGCACCACAGCTTATGCATACATCTGCATCAATTTTGTAAGCCATTGCTACTACCTCCTGAATTTGTTAGACTATCGTCTTTAGAATAATTATATCACCAAAAAGCCGTAACTGCAAGTAAAATTTGCAAAATAATGCTATTTTTCCTATGAAATTTGCGGTATTTTTGCAATATTTCAACCTGCTTTGGTTAAAATACATTAACCCTTGTCCTCTTTTGGTGTGTTTTTATGACGATATTTATGGTTTTTGCTTTTCTCTTTTCGACGAGGATTAGCTTCCTTCTTCTCCTCTTCCTGCTGATTGTTTTCCTCCTCTATCTCAGCACCCTCCACAAAAAACAGCTCCTCTGCCTCATCCTCAGGTGGCATATCCTCACTATAGGGCTTTACATCAGCCACCATAAAATCCTTTTGTGTTGTTTCGTCATCATTCTCAAGCCTTACTCGTACCATGCCCTTTAAAAGTGCAACTGACACAACCGTACCCTTGCCCTCAGGAGTGAGAACCTCAGTACCTGTTGCAGGAGTCACGCTGTGAAGTGCCTCGTAGGTGTCCTGCTCATACTTAAGACAACACATAAGTCTTCCGCAGGCACCTGAAATTTTTGTCGGGTTAAGAGATAAGCCCTGCTCCTTTGCCATCCTAATTGACACAGGCACAAACTCACCTAAAAACTTTGAACAGCATAAATCTCTGCCACATACACCGATTGAGCCTAAGGTCTTTGACTCGTCTCTTACGCCAATCTGTCTGAGCTCAATACGAGTCTTGAACACGCTTGCCAAATCCTTTACAAGCTCTCTGAAATCCACTCTGCCGTCAGAGGTAAAGTAGAATAGTATCTTACTGCCGTCAAAGGTGTATTCCACGTCCACCAAGGACATCTCCAGTTTATGTTTTTTAACCTTCTCCGCAAAGACTTCCGCGGCCCGTTTTTCCCGAGCCCGGTTCTTTTCCATCTGACGGTGGTCTGCCGCATCTGCGATCCGGAGAACCGGCTTGAGGGGCTGAACCACGTCTCCATCCTCCACCGGACGGGGTGCCAGTGCCACCTCACCGCACTCGGTCCCCCGAGCAGTTTCTACCACACAATAATCCCCCTGCTTCAAAGGAAGCCCAC
>JAZOBR010000056.1:0-2597 GCA_045596105.1 Candidatus Ornithomonoglobus sp. | reverse complement strand
CTTCTTATGTTTAGTAAGCTTAATACGGGATCCCTCACGGGGCTTGATGGCTGTATGGTTGAAGTGCAAACCGATATTTCCAATGGCCTTGTAGGCTTTGATATTATCGGTTTACCCGATACCCCTGTAAAGGAAGCTCGTGATCGTGCAAAGGCGTCAATTAAAAACAGTGGTTTAGAATACCCTCGAAAGAGAATTACGATGAACCTTGCCCCTGCCTCTCTGAAGAAGGAGGGCTCCGGCTTTGATCTGGCTATTACTCTTTCTATTCTGGATGCATCAAATCAGATAGACATCCATGACCGCGAATCTACAATATTCCTGGGTGAGCTTGCCCTTGACGGTACAATAAAGCCAATCCGCGGTATATTGCCAATGGTCATTACCGCCTACGAAAACGGCTTCAAAAGATGCTTTGTCCCTTCACAAAACGCAATGGAGGCATCTGTTGTCGAGGGCATTGAGATTTACAGCGTAGACAGTCTTTCTGCGGTTATTTCGCACTATGACGGTACTATCCCCCTGTCACCTGTGACAAGTAATTTAGAGGGAATTATGAACTCAAGAATTGACTCGCTTATAGATATGCGTGAGGTTAAGGGTCAGGAACAGGCTAAGCGTGCAATGGAAATTGCGGCAAGCGGCTCACATAATGTGCTTATGTCAGGCCCTGCAGGAACAGGTAAGTCAATGCTTGCAAAGAGAATGGCAACAATACTTCCCGATATGACCTTTGATGAAATGCTTGAAGTAACAAAGCTTCATTCTATTGCAGGTACTTTAGGTGTAGGAATACCGCTTATCACCCAACGTCCCTTCCGCAGCCCCCACCATACAGTTTCGTCAAATGCAATGTCGGGTGGCGGCACAATTCCCAGACCCGGTGAATTATCACTATCACATAGAGGAGTATTATTTCTTGACGAGCTTCCCGAGTTCAGGCGTGATACACTGGAGGTATTGCGTCAGCCCCTTGAGGATGGTATTATTTCAATATCCCGAGTTCATGCCACGGTTACATATCCTTGTAATATTATGCTATTGACAGCAATGAACCCTTGTCCTTGCGGTAACTACGGAAATCCCAATCATGTATGCACATGCACACCTGCTCAGATTTATAAGTATCGTTCAAAAATCTCAGGACCGCTGCTTGATAGAATTGATATTCATATTGATGTGCCTGCGGTAAAGTATGATGATTTATCAAAAATAGCCGAGGGTGACTCAAGTGCAGTAATCAAGGAGCGTGTGAATAAAGCAAGAAAGCTACAGCTTGAGAGGTACAGAAACGAAGGCATAAACTCCAACGCAGAGTTGACCGCATCAATGCTTGAACGCTACTGTGCCCTTGACGAGGAGGGTGACAGACTGTTGAAGTCTGCCTTTGACCGCTTAGGCTTAAGTGCACGAGCACACAGTAAAATTTTGAAGGTTGCAAGAACTATTGCTGATTTGGAGGGCAGTGATGATATTAAATCAATCCACATTGCCGAGGCAATTCAGTACCGCAACTTTGACAGAACAGGATATTAAAAAAACGGACGAGAAAACTGAAGTAGTCAATACTTTGTAGACACAAAAAAAGGCGGTTGCTATTTCGTCAAACGAAATACAATCGCCTTCCAACTTTTTTGTTTATAATAATGTGTTCCTTATGTTTTGCATTTCACAGAGGATAATGAAAATTGTTTCATTCTTATTCACTCACCTTACAAGCAGCACGTCTTTCCTTTCTTATTAAAGCGTTCTGGTATTCCTGTTTTTCCTCATCAGTTTCAAGTATTAGTTTCGGTACTTCCTTTGGCTTGTCATTTTCGTCCAACGCAACCAAGACAATATAGGAAGTATTTATAAGCTTTTTGTTTCCATCAAGGTTTTCGACATATGCCGTTACCTTGACCTCCATGGAGGTTCTGCCAGCATATGTTATCTTACCAAGAATGAATACTGTGTCATTTGCGTATGCAGGTGCCTGAAACTCAAGCATATCAACAACTGCCGTTGTTACATTACAGCCTGAGTGTCTTCTGCCTACCACAACCGCAACCACGTCTATCCAGCTCATCAAGGCACCACCAAACAAACGCTGAAATCCATTAAGGTTTTCTTGTGTTACAATGTGTACCTGCTCTGTTATTGAATCTGAAACTCTCTTTTCCATAGCTACCTCAAAATATACTTAAATCTAACCTGTTATTTATCTTTTCCAAGACTCTAATGCCTGCGAAGCTATTGCCCTTGCTATCAAGTCCCGGGGAGAAAGCACCAATACCCATACGATTAGGTACAACTGCCATTATTCCACCGCCAACTCCGCTTTTTGCAGGTACTCCGACCTGCACCGCAAACTTCTTTTAATAGTTTTCCACTTAGCTTCTTTATCTCCATCGTTTATATCTTATTTGCAAGCCATACGACAGCTTATTTTATTTAATTATTGTCAATGGCTTTCCTGTAAATATCTCCATTGCATTATTTACAAAGTCATCGCAAGTTAAATTTCGTGTACGGCTTAATGTTTTTTCAGGTTGAAATAGTATTTCGTACATCCATACACCCTTGTATCCCGCATCCTTCACTGCCTCGTATAGCTC
>JAZOBR010000055.1:0-2027 GCA_045596105.1 Candidatus Ornithomonoglobus sp. | reverse complement strand
TGTCTGACCGGAATTTTTGATTATATCAAGATAGTTGTTTTTACCGGGCTTAGGTTCAGGAATCTGAGCTGTATATTCAAAATCCTTCGGTCCCTGTGTTTCTATAGGCTGAGTTGTTGGAAGTGCTGTAGTCTCAGATGGTTTCTTTGCACATCTTACAATGCTTGAGATAACTAAGAATACAATCAATCCCAATAGCAATAATAGAATTAATTTGCGTATTTTACGCATTCTTTCGCGTTTTATATGTTGTTGCTTAAGCCTTTCACGGCGTCTTGCTTCAAAATCCTGTGATAATGCCACGACATTCACCTCGAATAATAGTAATAAAAAGAGAGTCATCTCTCAACGATTTTATTATACAACATAAACCGACAAAATTCAATCATTTTTTTTAAAAATTTAAAATTTTAAGGAGGTATTTTTATGGTGGTAAGAATAATGGCATTGTGTCTGAGCTTTGTAATGCTTACAGGCTGCGGTAAAACTGAAAAAAACGAAATTGTGGTCAATTCAAATGTTGGATATGATGCACTTGATAATAAAGGAATGGGATGGGGATTTGTAAGGAAAAAGGGAAGTGAGCCTGAAATTCCTGATTCGATAAAGCAGGTATTGGAAAACAATAATGGATGGTATTTGGGAAACACAAAGGAAAAGGTATTATATCTTACCTTTGATGAGTGGTATGAAAATGGATTTACTGCTACAATTTTAGATGTATTAAAAAAGACAGATACACCTGCGGCATTTTTTGTAACTGGTCCGTATCTGGAGGGACAGGGTGAGCTGATAAAAAGAATGATTGATGAGGGCCATATTGTGGGTAACCATACCGTACATCATCTCAATTTGCCAAAGCAACCTGTAAAAACAATTCAGGATGATATTACGAGCTTAAATGAAATGTGTGAAAATCTGTATGGTTATAAAATGGTTTATATGCGACCGCCTGAGGGTGAGTTTTCTGAAAGGAGTCTTTCGGTAACAAAGGATTTGGGTATGAAAACAATTATGTGGAGCTTTGCATATAAGGATTGGGATGTCAATGCACAACAAGGTGCAGATTATGCATATCGTAATGTAATGCCATATCTGCACAATGGTGCAATCATTCTGCTTCACGCGGTTTCATCTGACAATGCAACTGCACTTGAAAGGATTATAAATGATGCCAAGGCGCAAGGGTATGTATTCAAGAGTCTTGATGAGTTATAATCCGTTTGTTTTTAGCCTTGATAATGTTTACTTCCTCAGATTCGGGGAGTAATATTTGTGCTTTGGGATATTTTATAAGCATTTCTCTTGCGATACACTCCATTGACTCTTTTTTATCAATATCAAGAACTATAGCTTCAATATCACCATTTTTAAAGTGGCATACACATATATAAACAAGAGTTGCAATGCCTGTTATGACAACAAATATTGATAAAGAGTATATTAAAGCAATCATATACACCATCCCTTATAGTTTAATGTGTATTATAATATTAAAAAAGACTTTGTATTGTGACCTTTAAGTGAATTTAGTATTGACAAAACATATTAAAAAAGGTAAAATATATTTGTTGTGAATTTCACT
Organism: Candidatus Ornithomonoglobus sp.; assembly: GCA_045596105.1. GTDB lineage: Bacteria > Bacillota > Clostridia > UBA1381 > UBA1381 > Ornithomonoglobus. The sequence continues at coordinate 442 of JAZOBR010000055.1, read as the reverse complement.
TTTTAAAACATAAGGAGGAAGAATAATGGGATTGACATTGACAGAAAAAATCCTTTCAGCACATCTTGTTGAAGGTGAAATGATAAAGGGGACAGAAATTGGTATTAAGATTGACCAGACTCTTACTCAGGATGCTACAGGAACAATGGCGTATCTTGAATTTGAGGCTATGGGTGTTCCCAGAGTAAAAACAGAGCGTTCAGTTGCATATATTGACCATAACACATTGCAGAATGGCTTCATGAATATGGATGACCATAGATTCATTGGTTCAGTTGCAAAGAAGCATGGTATTTATTTTTCACGTCCCGGTAATGGTATATGCCATCAGGTACACCTTGAAAGGTTTGGTGTCCCCGGCAAGACTCTTATCGGTTCAGACTCACATACTCCCACAGGCGGCGGTATAGGCATGATTGCTATCGGTGCGGGAGGTATGGAC
>JAZOBR010000054.1:0-5158 GCA_045596105.1 Candidatus Ornithomonoglobus sp. | reverse complement strand
ACCTTTACCTGATTTGGGGTTGTAAATAAAGAGCATTTTTTTGTTCATAGTATTAACCTCTGTTTTGTCAAAACCATAATTCTCTAATTATATTATAATAGATATTTTGCTTTTGTCAACATATAAAAAGTTAATTTTCGGTAAACAAAAAGAGCATTCTCTAAAGGATGCTCTTTGGTTTCGTTTATGCCTGCTTAGCAGTAACCTTCTTAATGATGAACATTGTAAGAACTGTTACAACAACACCAATGGGAAGTACGATTGCCCAGTTAGATACGAAGCCTGCTACGATGTACAATACGAAGGATATACCTGTCATTGTAATTGCATAAGGAAGCTGGGTTGATACATGGGCGATGTGGTTGCATCCACCACCTGCCGATGCCATAATGGTTGTATCGGAAATGGGTGAGCAGTGGTCACCACATACTGCACCTGCCATACAAGCAGAGATTGAAATAACGCAAAGCTCGTTGGAAATTGTTCCGCCAAATACTGGAAGCACGATTGGGATAAGAATACCGAATGTACCCCATGATGTACCTGTTGCAAATGATAAGCCACAACCAATCAGAAATACGATTGCAGGCAGGAAGTTGATAATCTGTGTTGCATCATTACGAACAAACTCGGCAATAAATAGCTTTGCACCAAGACTGTCTGTCATACCCTTAAGTGTCCATGCACAGCACAGAATCATAATTGCAGGTACCATAGCCTTGAAGCCTTCGGGTACTGATTCCATGCACTGCTTGAAGTTAAGAACGCGTCTTATCATATAGTAAATGATTGTGAATATCAAGCCGATGAATGAGCCGATAACAAGACCAACTGATGCATCTGCTGATGAGAATGCAGTGATAATGTTATGGGCATTCTCACTGCCTGCTGTGTAGAAACCGCCTGAGTAAAGCAGACCCATTACGCAAGCAACGATTAGTACAACTACGGGTGCAATCAAATCCCAAACAACTGCCTTGGGGTTACCCTCTTCGTCCTTTGCAACACTTCCTTCAAGGCGGTCTGCCATTGCGTCAAGCTCGTGCTTCTTCATAGGACCATACTCGAACTTCATAAGTATCATTGCAACCATCATCACTATTGTAAGGATAGCATAGAAGTTGTAGGGGATAGCACGTAGAAACAATGCAAAGCCACTGATTTCCTCTTCCGCTACGAAGCCTGCAACGGCTGCCGCCCATGATGAAATGGGAGCTATGATACAAATAGGAGCCGCAGTTGCGTCAATTATGTATGATAGCTTTGAACGTGATACATTAAACTTATCTGTAACAGGACGCATTACTGAGCCGACTGTCAGACAGTTGAAGTAGTCATCAACAAATATCAAAATACCCAATGCAACAGTTGCAAGCTGTGCACCAACCTTAGACTTGATGTGCTTTGCCGCCCATCTACCGAATGCGGCGGAGCCTCCTGCCTTGTTCATAAGAACAACGATTGCACCAAGGGCAACCAGGAACAGTAAGATACCTATATTATATGAATCAGCTATTGATGCAACAAAGCCGTCTGTGAACATATGGTCAATAGTACCTGTGAAGCTGAAGCCTGCATATAAAACAGCACCTGATAGGATACCGATAAATAGTGAAGCATAAACTTCCTTTGTGATTAACGCCAACAAAATTGCAATGATGGGAGGCAATAACGCCCAAGGTGTTGCATAAACACCAATGTCATCACGAACTGCTGTCAGTGCGTTGTTAAGGTTCTCATCAAATGATACTTCTGTTGAGACATTATCTGAATAGTTATCGATGAATGTCTCTGCCGCGGCACGATAATCTTCTGCATTTTCTGCATCGGGGTTATACGCACCCTGCTCGGTAATAAAGCTTACCGCTGTATCATTGTCGGAGAGGTCTAAGTCGGTTGCCCCAACTGTGATAAAAGTTTGTAGGAATGTAAACATTAAAACGGCAACGAATGCAATAGAAAAGCGTTTACGAGCTTTTGTGAAATTCATAGTTTCATCCTCCTAAATATATTTCTCTTATTTTATCACATTTTAGAGTATTGTGTCAAGTAAAATACTGTTGCAAAATGTTTATTTTTATGATAGAATTAAAAAGCATTGAAATAACACAATGGTGATTGAAATTTACGATGAATAAAGGGGTAATATAAATGAGAGTAATAGGAATAGATTTTGGTGATGCAAGAGTGGGTGTTGCGGTAACCGACCCCTTGGGATTAACCTCTCAGGGTGTTGCAACCATCAAAAATGGAGGCATTAAAAAGCTTTTAGCCGAGCTTAAGGAGATATTTGATAAGTATGAGCCTCAAACGATTGTAATCGGTTTACCGAAGAATATGGACGGTACGGAGGGCTTCCGTGCAGAGGCTACCTATAAGTTTGCAAAAAAGCTTGAGGCCATCTACAGTGGCAAGATAGAATTTGTGGACGAGAGATTAACAACAATGGGTGCGGCACAGTATCTCAGTGCAACCAATACCTTCGGGCAAAAGCGTAAAAATGTAATAGATACAGTATCGGCGTGTTTGATACTTGATAGTTATATGCAGAAAAATAAAGGTTGACATTTATCCTGAAATATATTAGAATGAATGTACAATCCATTTATTAGAAAAGGAGAAAGATGATGGAAAACAATATTATTATGTTAGAAGACGAAAATGGTGTAGAGATTGAGTTTGAGGTCATTGATGTTTATGAGTTTGAGGGCAAGACCTTCTTTGCATTGCTTGAGGTTGTGCCTGAGGAAGAGGAAATCGATGAGGTTCTGATTATGACAGTTGAGGGTGACCTTGATTCAGAGGATGCAGAGCTTGTTATGGTTGAGGATGAGGAGCTTTTGCAGCGTGCATTTGATGAGTTTGTTCGTCGTGATGAAGAGGCTAATGCTTAATTTGTAAAGAAATTGTAATTAAATACCTCTTGTTTTTTAATATTAATGATGGTATACTACAATTAACGGAGGACTCCTGGAGTTTCTCGTGAAAAGTTCGTTTTTTTTACCAACACATTTTTATAGGGATGCTTACGCCAACGGGTAGCGCACATGCCTCCTTTCACGAAAGTGAATGCCAGTGGACTTGTAAAGCCTGTGGGGAGCGACCCACCTGGGTAACCAGGTAGAAATTCCGAACTTATCCACGGTTACTTTGGGGTCTTTTTTTTGTTTTGTCTTTTTTGTTAATTTTTTGTGATTTCCCTTTACAAAACATCCAAAAAGAGGTATAATAGGTATATTATGAGATTATTATGGGCTGAGTGTAATTTGGCATGGTTTGGAGTGAGATTGAATGAGTTATTTGATGGATAAAATTATAATGATTCCTATGGTGTTAATAGCACTTATGTTTCATGAGCTTGCTCATGGCTGGGTCTCAGGAAAGCTGGGTGACCCTACACCGAAGATGTCGGGCAGAATGACATTTAATCCCCTGGCACACCTTGACCCGATAGGAACACTTCTGATGTTGTTTACGGGATTTGGTTGGGCAAGACCTGTGGAGATTAATCCAAGATATTATAAGGACCATAAAAAGGGCATGGCATTAACTGCATTGGCAGGACCCATTACAAACCTTTTGCTGGCAGTTGTTACAATGCTATTTTATGGAGTATGCTTTATTGTGTATATTAAGCTTGGGTGGTTGGAAAACTCCATTTCATCGGTTGCAAATCTTACAATGCGATTTGTTTCCTTAAATTTGTGCTTTATGGTATTTAATTTTATACCTATTCCGCCTCTTGATGGTTCAAGGGTATTAGGTGTCTTTTTATCAAACAGTGCATACTTCAGGCTTCAGCAGTATGAAAGATACAGCTTTATATTAATCATTGTTCTGTCGGCTATGGGTGTTTTTGACCGAGTGATAGGAACGGGTATAGGTTTTATAATGAATTTAATGTTAGAGGGACTAAGTAAATTAGTTTTAATGGTGGTATAAATGGAGGAAATGAAATACAAGCTTGAAACCTTTGAGGGACCTCTTGACTTGCTTCTTACTCTTATTAAAAAGAATAAGGTGAGCATATGGGACATTCCCATGGTTGAGATAACCGACCAGTATCTTGAGGCGATTGCGGGTATTGAGAAAAGTATGCTTGATAATACGGGTGAGTTTATCATCCTTGCATCGGAGCTATTATATATTAAATCGAAAATGCTTCTTCCAAAGGACGAGGATAATGAGGAAGAGGAAGACCCGCGTGAGGAGCTTGCTCGCAGACTTTATGAATATAAGAAATTCAAGGAAGCATCATACGAGATGCGTAAGACTGAATTCTCCTCAAAATATATGGTGTTTCGCGAGGAGGAGCCAATTAAGTTTCCTGTGCCTGAGTATGAGCATACCCATGGTATATCGGAGCTAATTGATGCCTTCGGAAATATATTTCAGCGAAGGATACGACATCAGAAGCCGGAGAAACGCGCTTTCTATGGTATTGTCGGACGTGAGAAGGTATCCGTTGAGGATATGGCGGACAAGATTAGAAACAGGTTAAAGCTTGATAAGAGGATTGAGTTTTCTACTCTATTTGGTGAGGATGATTCAAAGCCTGAAATGATAGCAACCTTCCTGGCGGTCCTTGAAATGATTAAGCTTAATGAAATCAATGCTGACTATGATGAGAAGAAAACAGAATTTATAATATCGGAAGGCAAGGGAAGAAAGGTCCCTGAAAACAATTGAAAGGATTAGTTTAAATGGAAATTCTCAAGTATGCAATAGAGGGCATATTGTTTGCTGCAGGTGATAGCGTAAAGACTGCGAAGCTTGCGGTGGTATTGGAAAAAACGGTAGAGGAAATTGATAATGCGGTGGCAGAGCTTCGTGATGAATATAATCGCGAGAAGCGTGGATTTGCCATAATTGAAATATCTGATGGTTATCAGATATGTTCACGCCCCGATTATTACAATTACATAAGAGAGATATTAGGTGAGCAGAGAAATCAGCCACTATCGAATGCGGCAATGGAGGCACTTGCCATTATTGCGTATAAACAACCCGTAACAAGGGGAATGATAGAAAAGGTAAGAGGTGTCAACTCTGACGGATGTGTCAGCAGATTGTATGAAAGAGGTCTTATTGAAGAGGCGGGACGACTTGACGCTCCCGGCAGACCTGTTTTATATAAGACAACAGATACATTCCTTCG
>JAZOBR010000053.1:0-7963 GCA_045596105.1 Candidatus Ornithomonoglobus sp. | reverse complement strand
TGCAGCAGTAGGGCTGACCGCATATACCGATGCCACCGAGCATTCGCGCCTCATCACGAACACCGATTTGCCTTAGCTCTATCCTTGCGTGGAAGTGAGAAGCAAGGTCTTTGACCAGCTCGCGAAAATCCACTCTGCCGTCGGAAGTAAAGAAAAATGTTATCTTGCTCGCGTCAAAGCTGTATTCCACCTCAACAAGCTTCATATCAAGACCGTGCTTATCTATCTTCTCGTTGCAAATTTTATATGCTTCTTTTTCGTTTTCCTTATTTTTCTTAAAGGTCTTGGTATCCTCCACAGTCGCAATTCTCAAAACGCCCTTTAAAGGCTTTGTAACAACCGAGTCCTCCACCTCCTTTATTCCCTGAATCACCTCACCATACTCGATACCTCTCGCAGTCTCAACTATAACGAAGTCACCGCGGTTTACCTCGATACCCTGAGGGTCAAAATAATACACTTTTCCGGTGGGCTTGAATCTTACGCCGATTATCTTAGTCATTATCCACCTTGGTCCTTTCCCTGTCTATTCGTTTACGGAGCTTTTCTGTAGGCTCGATAACCAAGCCTTGATGCTCTCCGTTGTTATCGATATATTCAATATATAGGCTCTTCTTCTGGTTTTCTACGCTCACCTTCATCGTATACTGTCTCCTTGGGAAATCCGAGGGCTTAACACCGTATGTTGTTTTTACAATGCTTGAAACAGGAATGTCGATTTCCTTGTTCCTCTTGCCAATCATTCTTGTAACGCGCAGTCTGCCATCCTTTAAAACATATGTAAAGCGTGACGCATAGTGAGTCAAAACAAAAAATCCAAAGCAGGAAAATATCAATACTGATACAATTCCGCCAATGAATGCGTAGTCACCCAAAAGAGACATTCCCATACCGCACAAAAGATACAATATCCCTGCCCATACAATTGCAATGAGGAACTCTTTTCCGCCGGATGTCAGCTCTTCCTTCATACCGTCACCTCCACACCATTTTACCTGATTATTCTACCATAAAACAAGGTAGGTGTCAACATTTTAAAAAGAAAACAATTTGTTAACGACCGATAAGCTCGGTTATATTATTAATCTTGATTGAAATCGTCCCGTCCTCGTTGGTTATAAGCTCCATAAATTCGGGGTTTTTATAATGCTCGGGCGGGAAGGAAAGCTCCACACCTGTGTCAGTTGAAAGCTTTATGTTTGAGGTCATTTTCTTTGCAAGATAGTTGCTTGCCTCTACCCTTTCAGGCACTCCTGCCTTCTCAAGCTTTTCGACAAACTCCTCTCGAGCCGAGGGCAGTCCCTCAAAGACCTTGTCCGCCACCTTATGAGTATCAACATATTCGTAGTTGTTTTCCTCAATGCTCTCTGTTATGTACTCCTTTATTTTTGCCTGAGTACCTATGGCGTCGGCACCGTTTTCTATTGCAACTTTCTTTGCAATTTTAGCAACACTGTTAGCACTCTCACGAGGTGATATTTCATATTCACACTCAAGCAACAGCTCCGCCATAATATCAATCGTGTCACCGTCTATCTTTGCATTTCTGCCTACGTACCTGATTTTCATTGAGTCGAGGTCAACAAAGGCACACTCCGACAGCTTGTGGGAAAGTGACGGCAGAATTGCATAATGGTTTATTATATTGTTCTTCACCTTACCCTCTGTGTTTGAAACAGAATGAGTAAAGCCCATCTTATTCTCGCATTTTAAAATACCAATAATCCTTGACTCGTTTGATACATACTCGACTACAATTATATCTGAGCTTTTCGGCTCCTCCGTTGATGCACTGGCATCATACAAACGCTCCGCCGCATTCTTTGATAATTCAACAAAGGTTATTTCACCGTTATTATACTGATTAAGCTTTGACTTAAAGCCACTGTTATCCTTAAACTCTGCAGTTCTCAATCCTGCCGATGCATACAGCTTTTCAATATGGGTTGCAATGAAGGAATTAATCTGTCCGTCCTCCACATCCAGAAGCTCGTCTGAATACATACCCATGCCTGAGCCTACGTCTAAAATATGTAATACTGCTTTCTTTAATCCTACTATCATTTATGTGTCCCTTTCTTATTTTGTCGGGTTGAAGTAATTATATACAAGCGATGATATTTCAGTGAATTCTCCTATATGTGCATAGCTGTTTGTAAGGCTATCACCTATAATAACAAGTATATATGTCCCTGACGGTGCATATACAATTGCCGCGTCACCCTGAATATAATCGAGCTCACCAGTCTTATTGGCAGTCTTAACGCCCTCAGGCACTCCGCTTGGAATCTTGTGACGATGTGCCTGATTTTCAAGATAGGTAAGAAGTCTTTTTGAATATTCCTCTGATACTATAGTCCCGTCAAGCACTCTCGACAGGAACACACCGCAATCATTAACAGATGTGAAATTAAAGTTTTTATGTGTCCCTTTATAAAATGTGCCTGTGTCTGCAAAGCCTTCGCTCTGTGCTTCACTGGTGACTCTTGCCATACCCTTTGAATACACTCCGCCGCCAAGGACTCTTGCAAGGCTCGACCACGAATCATTATCACTGTAGGTTATCATTGTGCGTATATAGTCATTTATCCCCTGACTGTCACTGATATTTCCCTCTGCCATACCCCTGTAAACACTCTCTGCCACAAATAGCTTTATAAGACTGGCAGAATATACCTGATGGGAATTAACAGAAATGCTTTCTCCTGTAGTATAATCCTCAAAATATACCGACCAGTCACCCTTGTAGCCTGATAGCTTTTCCTCGATTTTGGCACGAAGCTCACTCAGATCCTGGGCCTCAGGAGTATGTCTCAGGTTACTGTCAATCATAGCCGAGAACATATTTGCTCCGTCTCCGCGAGTGGCGGTAATATATGGTGAGTACGCTCTGTTCGGTCGTGTATCACACATAATTCCAAGGTTATACATATTTAAAACAAGCTCAGGGTTTTTAAACAGACCAATCCCCGAAAAGGACAGCTTCGGCTCTGCCACCTCTGTAAGGAAGGAATTTGTAACCAACGCAAGCTCGTACCGAGTCACACCTCGGTTTTCCACAGGCAGCCCCTCTCCCCAAATACCATAGTCTGTTGCCGCCTTAATGTAGGCATCACCCATTGCAGGGTCATAGGCCTTAAAGCTTCTGTCCAGACCGTTATGCATCTCATTCAATGCCACCGCCATATATGCAAGCTCACCTGCAGTAAGAGGCTCGGTAATACCGAAAACCTCCTCCGAGACAGCGTCCATAAGCCCATTTTTATGTACGGTGCTTATACTACGACTATTGTCAAAATTCAAATCCGTCCAAAAGGGAAGACTTTGGTCCACCTCACGGGTTGTGCTTTGAGGCATTATAACACTAATTCCTATAAATATCACAACCATCATAGCAAGAAACTTGAAAAAAAGCTCCGCCCCGTACCTAATTTGTTTCTTTCTCTCCATCAACACTCACCGTTAATCTTTCATACAAGCCCGTATACCTTTTGGTGTACGATTCATTATATGTCATATTTTCTATTACCTTCTGACTACCCACCAATATTACCATTTTCTTTGCTCGGGTTATGGCAGTATAGAAAAGGTTTCTCGTCATAAGCATCGGCATATAGGATGCTACAGGCATTATAACATAATCAAACTCACTGCCCTGGCTCTTATGCACCGTAATTGCATACGCCAAATCAAGCTCGTCAAGATTGGTAAAGGGATACTCTATAATCTTTCCGTCATCAAAGGATATAATCATATATTTGTCATCCTCATGGATACTGTTGATAATGCCCATATCACCATTATATATACCCTGCCCCTTCTCACCCGATTCCAGGATATATTCCATATCGTAGTTATTCTTCGTCTGCATAACCTTGTCACCCTCGCGAAGGATGTTGGCGCCAAATTTATGCTCCTTCTTTTTCCTGTCAGGGGGGTTAATGCTATTCTGCAACGCTTTATTTAAATCTTTTGTACCTGTAATTCCCTTTTTAGTTGGGGTAAGCACCTCAATATCTGTCAGTGGTTCAATTCCATAGGACCTTGGCAGGCGTGAGCGGTACAATTCAATAATGGTATCACTTACCTCCTGAGGAGTGCGTCTAGCCATAAAGAAAAAGTCCCTTGCCCTATCCCTCAGTTCGGGGATCTCACCTGTATTTATTCTGTGGGCATTTACAACGATAAGGCTTTCCTTAGATTGACGGAATATCTCCGTAAGCTTCACAACAGGCACTATGCCTGATTTTATAATATCTTGAAGCACATTGCCTGCACCCACTGAAGGGAGCTGGTCACTATCACCCGAGAAAATTACCTTACTGCCAATTTTAACGGCTCTAAGGAAGGATGCCATAAGGTTGGTATCCACCATGCTCACCTCGTCAAGAATGACTATATCAAAATCTAGCGGATGCTCCTCATCGTGGGTGAAGGTATGTTCATTTCCCATCACCTGTGCGCCTAAAAGTCTGTGTAAAGTCTTTGCCTCACATTGAGTAAGCTGTGACATTCTCTTTGCCGCACGCCCCGTAGGTGCCGCAAGTGCGATTTTAAGATTAAGTCCCTTTAAAATCGTAATAATGGCCTTGAGGGTAGTAGTTTTTCCTGTACCCGGTCCGCCCGTCAACACCATACAGCTTCCCGTAAGGGCGGTCATTACCGCATCTCTCTGATTTCTTGCAAGCCTTATTCCGCTTTTGTCCTCAAACTCATCTATTTCCGATTCTGCTAAGTTTTCACGAAGAGCATACTTGCTGTCTGCTTTAGACATCAGTCTCAGGCGCTTTGCAATATATTTCTCGTCATGGTAGTAGCTCGCAAGATATATTACATCTCGGTTTTCTATTCTGTCAACCACAATTTCCTTTGATGCTATAAGCTCGGTAATTGATGCCTCTACCTCAGTTTCCGTAACTCCCAGCATGTACACTATATGCTCAATGAATAAATCCCTCGGCATATATGTGTGTCCGCCTGTATATGCCACATCACCAAGAATGTATGTAACTGCACAGTTTATTCTCTCGGGAGAGTTTTGAGGCAGTCCCAGCTTCATTGCTATATTATCCGCAGTTTTGAAGGTAACACCATCGACTGTCATAGCAAGTGAATACGGATTTTTCTTTATCATATTAACGGAATCTGCACCAAATATTTTATGTATCTTAATTGCATTGTGTGCTGAAATATTATACTGCTGCAAAAACATAACTATGTTCTGCACGCTTCTCTGCTCATTGAAGGATGTACACATTGCGTTTGCTCTGTCAAGTCCTATGCCCTTGAGGTTTGCTATAAGCTCAGGCTTATTTGTAAGCACTGCAAACACATCATCACCGAATGCCTCATAGAGCTTCTTTGCCGTAGCCTCCCGCACTCCCTTGATGATGCCTGAGGATAGATATTTTACTATAGCCGTTTTTTCAGACGGCATCACAATATCGTAAAGCTCCACCATGAACTGCTCACCGTATTCAGGATGCATATCCCAATCACCAATAAGCTTTATTTCTTCACCCGCTCCCACAGTAGGCATATATCCTACCGCGCTGAAGCTTCCCTCTGTCTTTGAGGTAACCTCACAGATGGTGTAGCCATTGTCCTGGTTTCTGTAAACGATATTATCAATATGACACTCTATTTCGCTTCTCATATCTATCGTCCCTTCAAAATAGCATAACTTTCCACATATACATTATACCAAAAGACCAGCGAAATGTAAAGGGAAATAAGCAAAAAAACACCCCTCAAATGAAGTGAACTAAATGGGGTTCATTTCACAAAAGGGGTGTTTTAATTTAATTCAACTGCAATGCGCCTACAATATCATTTATATCATCAATCTTCTGTCTTTCCATATATGCTAAAATGTCACGCTTTACATCCAATACCAAATCAGGCTTACTGAAAAGTCCTGTACCCAAGGCAACAAGCTTTGCACCTGCCAGCATAAACTCAATCACATCATCACCTGACATAACTCCGCCCATACCGATAATGGGAAGCTTAACTGCATTATACACCTGATGCACCATTCTCACTGCAACGGGCTTTACCGCAGGGCCTGATAAGCCACCCATATTGTTTGCAAGGATGGGGCGTCTTGTGTTAATGTCAATACGCATACCCAATAGTGTGTTTATTAGTGATACTGCATCCGCACCGCCTGCTTCTGCGGCTCTTGCAATTTCGGCAATGTCAGTTACATTAGGCGATAACTTAACAACAATAGGCTTTTTGCATTTGCTCTTAACCTCTTTTGTAAGCTCCTCAACCACTGCCGCATTTGTGCCAAACGCAAGTCCACCATGCTTTACATTAGGACATGAAATATTAAGCTCTACCAATGCCACATCACTATCTGACAAAATCTCTGCCATTTCAGCATACTCCTCAATGGTATTACCCGAAATATTGGCAATTACATTTGTATCAAAGCTCTCGTGAAGTCCCGGCATAATATAATTTTTAAATACCTCAACACCGGGATTCTGCAGACCCACACTGTTTAGTATGCCTGAGGGAGTCTCTGCTATTCTCGGCGGCTTGTTACCACCGCGAGGCTGTCTTGTAAGACCCTTTGCCGCAAAGCCGCCGTATTCGTTAAGTGATACATACTCATCATACTCGTAACCAAAGCCAAAGGTTCCCGATGCTGTTACGATTGGATTTTTAAAGCTTACTCCGCAAAAATCAACTGAAAGGTTAGCCATTACAGTACGACCTCCTTTGCATCAAATACAGGGCCGCAGGTACAAACCTGCTTGTACTTGCCCATTCCCTCATCATGTGTTTCACAAACACATGTGAGACATGCACCGATACCACAACCCATTCTTTCCTCAAGGGATAGCTGGCAGGGTATGTTCATATGCTCTGCCACCTGCTTTACCGACTTAAGCATGGGCTTAGGTCCGCAACAGCAGATTAAATCAACCTTGTTTTCCAAAAGGTACTCACTCATTGCCGCCACGGCAAAGCCATCATAACCGTATGAGCCGTCATCTGTACAGATTGTAACATTCTTGTTAGCCTCGTTAAAGTCATCCTCCATAACGACTAAATCCTTGTTACGGAAGCCTAAGAACACAACGCTCTCCGGCAATCTTGCAAGTCCCAGCAAGGGGAATACGCCGATACCGCCGCCGATAACTGCAACCTTCTGTCCCTTCTCCACCTTGAAGCCATGACCGAGAGGTCCCATAATGTCAATCATATCACCAACATTGTACTGTGCCAGAAGCTCTGTTCCCTCTCCCTTTACCTGAAACGCAAAGCGGACAAAGCCATTGCCGAAATCACAAATGCTTATGGGACGACGGAGAGTTGTTTTGCCGCCACAGTCGATGTGTAAAAACTGACCGATTTCTGCCAAATCCGAAATCTCGGGAGCCTTTACAACGAAATCAAACATTCCGGGGCAAAGCTCTGTTTTCTGTACAAGCTCGCAACTATATACCTTTTTCAAATCAATCACCTCTTATAAAACGCTTACGATGTCTTCTCTCATTCTTATTGCCTCGGCTCTTGCCGCCTCGGAGAACTGCTCCTCTTTCCAATCACCCTTCTTATATGCACACATAATGCCTCTTGAAGAGTTCACGATAGCACCCAAACCATCATCGTTGAAGCAAGGCTTAACACCCTCTGCACCGCCGCCCTGTGCACCATATCCGGGAACAAGGAAATAAGACTCCTTCATTATCTGTCTGAGCACCTTTGCCTGCTCAGGATAGGTTGCACCAACAACCGCACCTACTGCACCATATCCGCTCTTGCCGATTGTATCACTGTTCCATGCATTTACAAGCTCTGCCACATGCTCGTAGATTTTCTTATCCCCTGCCATAATATCCTGAAGCTCACCTGATGAGGGGTTTGAGGTCTTAACAAGAGCAAAAATTGCCTTGTCAAGTGCCTTACAATCATCCACAAACGGCTTGATACCGTCTGTGCCAAG
>JAZOBR010000052.1:0-12674 GCA_045596105.1 Candidatus Ornithomonoglobus sp. | reverse complement strand
TTGGCTCACAGAACGACATGGCTACGATCCGACTTTGGCGGAACAGATGCCATAGTCCATAACATTCTTACGGACAAAATTCGTGATATGGAAATTGTGTTCAGGCTCAAGGATGAGAGACTGCCTGTGACAATCAGGATGGATGGGAAAGAGGCTCCGAGGTATTTGCTTGACAGAGATAGCAAGCGTGGAAAAGTTAACATAATATTGGAGGGTGAATTAATATCGGCACCTGAAATCAGAGGGGGAGCAAAGACAGTAGACAGTCGGGAAGGTGAGTGCGAGGCTTATATAGAAGAAGCCTGTCAGGGATTTGTTGAGAAAATCTATAGGGAGATGGGCGTTGACCTTCTTGGAATTCGTGGAAAAATAAAGCGTGAGTTTTTGACAAACAAGGCCTATGATGAATTCCTTGATTCCTTTGACGCAAAGGAGTGGGATATTGATGTGGCGGTCAAGCTTAATATGAAGCGTTCGGGAATGAGCTATTAAGGGGTGATGGAATGGTATTAAAGCTTGTATTTTTACTGTTAATAGTTATTTCCGCTATACGGACCGTTGCCTACGGCGTTTACTGTATGAAAAATAAGGTCACAGGTGGTCTGGGGGTATTTCTGTTGGCACTGGGCGTGGTCTTTTGCGGCGTTATAGTAGTGATAAGGTAAAAAACCACGCAAGGAATTCCCTTGCGTGGAGTGTATTTTATAGGATGAAGCAAGCCTATAAGCCGGGTTCTGTCGTGGACAATCATCTATCTGGTCTCCTCGTCACCGAGAAGCTCAAGCCTTGCAAGGGAAAATGGCGGGCAGCCTTAACATTCCCAAAGTTGCTCCGGATGGGGTTTACACCGCGGTATAGTTACCTATACCCCGTGTGAGCTCTTACCTCACATTTCCACACTTACCTTTTCTAAGCTTTTATATAGCCACATCGGATGATTGGCTGACAAGCCACACGACGTGCACTCCCTGTACACAAGTGAGGGTTAGAAGTCAAGATGTGTTCATATAAAAGCTTAGAAAAGGCGTTTATTTTCTGTTGCACTATCCTTAGAGTCGCCTCCACCTGCCGTTAGCAGGCATCCTGCCCTATGGAGCCCGGACTTTCCTCATACATTCCTGTACGCGATTGCCCAGCTTACTTCGGTTGTTATTCTATCATACATCCTATAGATTTGTCAAGCAAGAGTAATGTTAGCAGAATATATTTAAAGGACACCCGAGGGTGTCCTTTAAATATATTCCGTTAGTTCAGGGATGTTTTTTATAATTACATCCGTTTCAGGGAAATCCCTCTTGAGTCTGTCAATACACCGCAGACAGAAATCACGACGCAGACTCGCATCCTCACGCATTTGCTGTTTCATACCCCACAGATGGGTGAAGTATCTCTCACCATCGTCAAAAAGCCGTTTTATATTCGACAGACACAGTACCGGAGTCTCGCACATTTTTGAACACATCGCAAGTAGACGCTGTTCGCAGAACACCATATTTGTCAGTGGATCACTGCCCTCGCAGTTTTCCATAAAGGTGATTGCCTCGTTTGTGTAGCAAGCCTTCAGTGTCTCGTCCTTTAATACATAAAACGCCGCATTGACAGGGTTTATGTGCCAGTCAAGGTCAGGGTTAAAAACATACCCTCTCTTCATCTTAAACTCATTAATATCGGGATAAATCTGGGGGTTGATTTCCTCGTTATGGATAACCGTAAGCATTTCCATATTATCAAATGCGAGTCTGTCCCACACAATAAAATCAGTATCTATAATTGCCACAGGAGTTGAGGCATTTTTTAATGCATAGAGCTTTCCTGCCGCCCAGAAGGTCTGGGAATTGACGGTGTTGGGGATTTCGTCAAGCTCGCGTGACGCCTTGTTCCATAAAGAAAGCATACCCCGTTCCTTAAAGAAGCGGTAGCCGAGGGAGTCTGTCACAAGGGTGATATCCCCGTTCTTCTCACGCCATTTTAAGGCGGAGAGCATTATTGTCAAGAGCTCAAAATCTTCAATTTCAAATCTGCCCGAAGCGGTTTTCGGGCGTGTCCACACAGTATGGATTGCGTTCATAAAACCCCTCCTTACAAGAACCGTTCCTTATCGGAAACTGTCTTTACCGAGAGTGTCACGCCGTCACCCTGGGACAGGATGGAGGTGTGTAGCTGCGGATGTGCCATTAATGCATCAATATACTCCCTCAGGCGGTTTATAATGGTAACCTTTCTTCTTGCAAAGTGGTTATCGTCTGCGGTCATCCCCTTAAAGAGAATGTTATCGGAAATCAGCAGACCGCCTTTTTTCAAGAGTCTCACTGCATCATCTAACATAAACAGATAATGTGCCTTGGGGCCGTCAAGAAAAACGATGTCGTAGCTTTCACTATCCTCAAGGTATGAGATATAGTTCTTGGCATCGGCTTCAATAACGGTAATTTTATCACAAAGTCCTGCCCTTTCAATGTTAGCTCTTGCAATTATTACCATTTCGGGGTCATATTCAAGGGTGGTAATATGTCCGCCCTCTTTAAGGCTCTCCGACATAATAATTGCACTGTAGCCGATGGCACAACCCACCTCAAGGATGCGTTGGGGTCTCACAAGCTTTGTTATAACGGAAATAAGCCGTGCCGTTTCCGGCTCGGCTATGGGTACATTGTTTTCCTTTGCATACACCTCAAGCTTACGCAGAAGCTCACTTGTGGTGGTGGTTTTTTCACGAATGTAGTCCGTCACATAGGGGGCTACGATGGCATCCAAATCATAATCCATTAAAGTCCGCTCGCTTCCATTGCCTTTGTATGCTCCTCATAGGTCCTTGAGAAGATATGCTCACCATTCTTGCCGAGGCAGAAATAGTAGGCATCGGTATCCTCCGGATACAGCACTGCCTTGATGCAATCAGCACCGGGAGATGCAATGGGTCCTATGGGAAGGCCTGTGAATTTGTATGTATTATAGGGTGAATCTATCTGTGTATCCTCAATCGAAAGCACAGGCTTGTTCTCCCCTAAAACGTACTGAACTGTAGCACATGACTGAAGTGGCATATTATCCTTCAGGCGGTTATAGAAAACGCCTGCAACCTTTGCGCGCTCTGTGTCGGCATTGGTTTCGCGTTCGATAACGGAGGCTAAGGTAACCACCTGGTCAACTGTCATATTACGCTCCTTGGCCCTTGCGTAGTAGCCGTCTGTAAAGCACTCATCAAAGGTCTTGAGCATCAGGTTTACTATCTCCTGAGCAGACATACCTGGTGCGATGTCGTAGGTTGCAGGGAACAGATAGCCCTCCATTCTGTTGTCGCGTTGCGGCAGGTCCTTTAAAAAGCGGTAGTCATAAGAGTCTGGGTTAAGTGCCGCGTAAAATTCATCACTTGTTGCCACTCCAGCCTCAGAAAGCACCTCTGCAATCTGTTTTATGGTGTATCCCTCGGGGATTGTCACCTTGATGCTGTCTCTCTCCGATACCACAATGGCACCAAGAATGTCATTGTAGCTCATCATAGGTGAGATAGTAACGGTACCCGGCTGATACCTGCCGTCATATGCACCTAAGCGTGAGCAGAGCTTAAAAATGGCAGGGTACTTAATAATGCCGTTATCCTCAAGAAGCTCGGCAACCATTGATGAGCCTGCACCCTCGGGGATGTCAACGATAATTTCCTGTGCAATGTCAATCTGTCTCACATCGCGGGTAAGGGAGCTTACGCCTATTGCCGCACCCACTACAAGGATTGTGAATATAAGCACAAAGGATTTCCATACGTTTGCCTGTTGCTTTTTTTCCTTTATAGCCATAAAGTCACTCCTTTTTTGGCTTATTTCTGCAAAATATAATTAATCGCGGTAGTTGCCGCAATTGCACCGTCTGCGGCGGCGGTCACTACCTGCCGCAGGGGTGATACACGGCAGTCACCTGCGGCATATACGCCCATTGAACTTGTGTTAAGATACATATCGGTTTTAATGAAGCCCAGAGGACAAAGCTCAATGCCCGATTTCTTTGCAAGCTCTGTTTCTGGCGTAACGCCAATGGCAATGATTGCACCCTGTGCGTTTATAAAGCCAACCTCACCTGTGGCGGCGTTTCTTGCGATAATTCGTTCAAGCTTGCCGTTGCCCTCAAAGCGTTCCGTAACCATATCTGTGTAAATGGTGATTTTTGGCTCATTTGCCGCCTTGTCAAGCAAGGCGCGGTTTGCCTTGAATTTCTTTGAACGGTTAAGGATAAACACGTGCTCTGCAAAGCGTGAAAGATACAATGCATCCTCCATAGCGGTATTGCCGCCGCCAACCACAACAGTGTCAAGACCCTTAAAGAAGGCACCATCGCAGGTTGCACAGTAGCTGACACCGCTGCCTGTAAGCTCTGCCTCACCCGGCACACCCAGAGTTTTGGGCTTTGCGCCAAGGGCAAAGATTATGGCACGGCACTCGTAAACACCGCGGCGGGTAACAACCTTTTTTACATCATCGGAAATATTTTCAATGCTTCTTACCGATTCCGTCTTGATTTCCGCATTAAAGCTCTCGGCGTGCTTGTGAAATGCACCCATAAGCTCCGGGCCGGAGGGTGAGTTGTAAAAGCCTGGGTAGTTGTCAACCTCATAGGTCTTTGATGCCTGACCGCCCGGTGCAAGCTTTTCTAAAACAAGGGTTTTCATACCGCCACGCATAGCGTAGATTGCCGCACTCATGCCTGCGGCACCTCCGCCGATAATTATAATATCATACATAGCTGTGTCCTCCATACATATAAGTTATTCTTCGTTTAATGCCTGTATAAATCCCAATTCAAGGTCGGACAGGTTATTCAACGAGGTGAGTCCGTCACTCTGTGCGGGAGTGCCGCCTGCCTTATGCGCCTCATGGTCCTTCTCAGCCTCGGCAATGGTCCTTATGCCCTGCTCTGCCCAACGCTTAAGAATGGTATTTATGTAGGGGAAGGACATCTTGCTTGTTGCAATAATGCAATACTCGTAGGCAAGACCCACCATATCGGCAGACATATTAAGCTCTTCTCTCCAGGATTTCAGGAACTGTGATTCTGTCTTTGAGAGCTTTCTGTCAGAAATGCCGAAAAGCTGTTTAAGTGAGGAGGTGTACTCGTCCTCCTTCTGCGCGCCTGAAATATACGCCTGTGCCTCGTCAATGGTTGTAACGTTATTCTCGTGCCAGGTGATTGCCACCTTCTCGATATATTTCATATTACGCTTATCCATTGATACGCAGTATTCCAAAAGCATGGCAATAATCTCGGGGGAGAAGCCAAGCTGGTCATAGAACCAATAAAGCGTCTGCAGGTCATTTGAGGCAAGGGTCTTGCCCAGGATTTCCTGGGAAATCTGACACAAATCCGAAAGGGCAGAATCCCCTTCAATAAGTGCCGCCACCTCGTCGGGTGATTTTTTTGTTGTTTCAGGTGTAATAACCTCGTCCTGAGAGTGCTTTATAATCACATTATCTCCTGCACTCATCAAGGCACCCTTGTCGTTCCAGAACTTGATTGCGTTTACTACGTCCGATTCAATAAGTCCAAGCTTTTTTGCAATATCCTTGGTCTCAACCTTACGCGAATCCATAGCAAGCATCATAATGTATAAATATACCGTAACATATGCAGGATTTGC
The DNA here is from genome assembly GCA_045596105.1 of Candidatus Ornithomonoglobus sp. Lineage (GTDB taxonomy): Bacteria > Bacillota > Clostridia > UBA1381 > UBA1381 > Ornithomonoglobus. Next base: position 7,048 of record JAZOBR010000052.1, on the reverse strand, counting down.
AGAGGGCATCATAGTCTCAATGAAATCCTTTGATACGGGTACAAAATCAAAATTATAGCTGAATTTAGGCATTTTATCCCTCCTTATCGGTATCGCTGCCTATGATATTTTACCACATTGTATGAAAAGTGTCAAGGACAAACGCCAGAAAAGGGTGCTGATATATAATAAGTACACAAAAAAACCAAAATTGGAGTTTTTTGTGTTGACAAAGCCAAATATTTGTGTTATGATTATAAAATCAGGAGTTTGCCCCTTTTTTTAGAGGAAGAAATTTCCTTGTGTCGAAAAAACGCATAGCTGTGCGGTTTTTCGAGGATTGGAGCAACACAGGTAAAAGAGATACTAATTGATGAGGTGATTTTCTAAATGTTACACGCACAGAAGGCCGGAAAAAACACACGACTCAGCTATGCGAAAATCAAAGAAGCTCTTGAAATGCCTAACCTAATTGAGGTCCAGAAGGACTCATACAGATGGTTCATCGAGGAAGGCTTGAAGGAAGTTTTCAATGACGTTTCGCCCATTAAGGACCATGCTGAAAAGCTGTCACTTGAATTTTATGACTATAAAATCGAGGACAAGGTTAAGTATTCAGTTGAGGAGTGTAAGGAACGCGACGCAAAGTATGCCGCACCCCTTAAAGTCAATGTAAGACTTATCAACAATGAGACAGGCGAAATCAAGGAGCAGGAAATCTTTATGGGTGAGTTCCCCATAATGACTGAGCAGGGCACATTTATTATAAATGGTGCCGAGCGTGTTATTGTCAGTCAGCTTACCCGTTCACCCGGAATCTATTTCGAGTTTGAGCGTGATAAGAACGGTAAGCCCTTGTACAAGTCAACAATCATTCCTTACAGAGGTGCTTGGCTGGAGTATGAGACAGACTCAAACGATGTATTCTCAGTTCGTCTTGACAGAACAAGAAAGCTTCCCATGACCGTTCTTTTAAGAGCAATGGGACTTGAATCAAACGGACAGATTCTTGAGATGTTCGGTGAGGATAAAAAAATCAAGGCAACCCTTGAAAAGGACCCCTCAACGTCAAAGGATGAGGCATTGCTTGAGATTTATAAGAAGCTACGCCCCGGTGAGCCTCTTAACGTAGAGAACGCCGAGTCACTTATTTCCAATATGTTGTTTGACCCCAAGCGTTACGACCTTGCCCGCGTGGGACGTTATAAGTATAACAAGAAGCTTGAAATTAAGGAGCGTATTGCAGGTCACGAGCTTGCCAAGGATGTAATCGACCCGAGAACAGGTGAGATTATGGCACAGGCAGGCGCTATCGTTTCAAGAGAGATGGCAGAGGAGATTGACCGCGCAGGCGTAAACCGCTGTGAGCTTATTATTGAGGGTCAGAACGTTGTGGTATTCTCAAATGATATGGTATATCTTTCAGAGTACGTTGATTTTGATACAACAGCACTAAGCATAAAGTTTGACAAGGTAAGACGTTCAGTATTAATGGAAATCCTTGAGGCTTGCGGTGATGACAAGGACGAGCTTAAGCGTCAGCTTGAGTGGAGAGCTCCCGAGCTAAGCCCCAAGCATATCACAATCGACGATATGTTTGCATCAATTAACTATTGCCTGAACCTTGCAATGGGTACAGGCTCATGCGATGACATCGACCATCTTGGCAACAGACGATTGAGAAGTGTCGGTGAGCTATTGCAAAACCAGTTCCGTATTGGTCTTTCAAGAATGGAGAGAACTGTTCGAGAGAGAATGTCAACACAGGAGCTTGAAATTATAACACCTACATCATTAATAAATATACGCCCGATTATTGCGACAATCAATGAGTTCTTCGGCTCATCACAATTGTCACAGTTCATGGACCAGCCCAACCCGCTGGCAGAGCTTCGTCATAAGAGAAGAATCTCAGCATTGGGTCCCGGTGGTTTGTCACGTGAGCGCGCAGGCTTTGAGGTTCGAGATATTCACTATTCTCACTATGGCAGAATGTGTCCTATTGAGACTCCCGAAGGTCCAAACATCGGTTTGATTACCTCTCTTGCAACCTTTGCAAGAGTAAACGAGTACGGTTTCATAGAGGCACCCTACCGTAAGGTAATTGATGGCAAGGTATTGGATGAAATTGAATATATGACAGCTGACGTAGAGGATGGCTATATCATCGCACAGGCTAATGAGCCTATCGATGAGAACGGCAAGTTTATGTCAAAGAAAGTATCGGCTCGTCACCGCGAGGAAATCCTTGAGGTTGAGCCGGAGAAGATTGACTACATGGACGTTTCACCCCGTCAGCTTGTATCAGTAGTTACAGCATGTATCCCATTCCTGGAGAACGATGATGCGAACCGAGCGCTAATGGGTTCAAACATGCAGTGTCAGGCAGTGCCTCTGTTAACAACAGACTCACCTATTGTAGGTACAGGTATTGAGCATAAGGTTGCTAAGGACTCAGGCTCAGCGGTGCTTGCAAAGGAAGACGGTGTTGTTGAAAAGGTTTCAGCAGACAAAGTTGTTATTATGGGTGACAGCGGTATCCGTCACGAGCATAATCTGATTAAGTTCGTGCGTTCAAACCAGTCAACCTGCATTAACCAGCGTCCTATCGTAAGAGAAGGCGAGAGAGTAGAGCGTGGCGACATCATCGTTGACGGTCCTGCTATGGATAACGGTGAGCTTGCTCTTGGTAAGAACATCCTGATAGGCTTTATGACCTGGGAAGGTTATAACTACGAGGACGCTGTTCTTATAAGTGAAGAACTGGTAAAGAATGACGTATTCACTTCAATCCATATGGAGGAATACGAGTGCGAATCCAGAGATACAAAGTTAGGACCCGAAGAAATCACAAGGGATATTCCTAATGTATCAGAGGAAGCGCTTAAGGACCTTGACGAGAACGGTATCATCAGAATTGGTGCAGAGGTTCACGCAGGTGATATATTGGTAGGTAAGGTTACACCTAAGGGTGAAACAGAGCTTACTGCGGAGGAGAGACTTCTTCGTGCAATCTTTGGTGAGAAGGCTCGTGAGGTTCGTGATACATCACTTCGTGTACCTCATGGTGAGTCAGGTATAATAGTAGACGTTAAGAAATTCTCAAGAGAGAACGGTGACGAGGTTTCAGCAGGCGTTAACGAGTCGGTTGTGTGCTACATCGCACAGAAGCGTAAGATTTCTGTAGGTGATAAGATGGCGGGCCGTCATGGTAACAAGGGTGTCGTATCAAGAGTTCTTCCTCAGGAGGATATGCCCTTCTTAGAGGACGGTACACCGCTACAGATTGTGTTGAACCCCCTTGGCGTCCCTTCTCGTATGAACATCGGTCAGGTGCTTGAGATGCATCTTGGCTATGCTTACAGAAACCTGAGCCTGAAGACAAGACAGGAGCTTGAAAAGCTAAGCGGTGAAAACTTCCGCAAGGCTATTTTAGAGGCATATGATACAAGACGTCCTGACAGATTTATTAAGATTGCAACTCCCGTATTTGACGGTGCACAGGATACAGACCTTGCAGAGGCATTTGCAGAAGCAGGTCTTGATAAGTCATTTAAGTCAGTGGTATATGATGGCAGAACAGGTGAGAAGTTTGATAACCCCGTAACGGTGGGTGTCATGTACTACCTGAAGCTGCACCATCTTGTAGATGATAAGATTCATGCCCGTTCAACAGGTCCGTACTCATTGGTAACACAGCAGCCCCTTGCTGGTAAAGCACAATTTGGTGGTCAGCGTTTCGGTGAGATGGAAGTTTGGGCGCTTGAGGCTTACGGTGCTGCATACACCTTGCAGGAAATCCTGACTGTTAAGTCAGACGATATTGTTGGTCGTGTTAAGGCGTATGAGTCAATCGTTAAGGGTGAGAACATTCCCAAGTCAGGTATTCCTGAGTCATTCAAGGTACTTGTTAAGGAGCTGCAGGCGTTGGCACTTGACATAAAGATTCTTGACGATAATATGGAAGAAATCGACCTTGATGCATCATTTGATGATGATACTTTAAATGCAGATATCATGGGTACCATGGAGGAAGCAGACGGAATCGCAGATTCATTGGACGAATCAGACCTTGACGATGCTAATATGTTGTTAGAGGATGAGCCTGAGATGGACGATTTGGGCTTTGACGAGGACGACTTAGACGAGGAAGATTACGACGACGATACAGATTTTTAATCCGATTTGACAAATATAGCAGGGAGGATTCAAATGTTAGAGTTTAACAATTTTGAAGCAATTAAAATAGGACTTGCCTCTCCCGAGACCATTCTAAGCTGGTCTTACGGCGAGGTTACGAAGCCCGAAACAATAAACTACCGTACCTTGAAGCCCGAAAAGGACGGTTTGTACTGCGAAAGAATTTTCGGACCGCAGAAGGACTGGGAGTGTCACTGTGGTAAGTACAAAAAGATAAGATTTAAGGGTAAGGTTTGTGAGCGTTGTGGCGTTGAGGTTACAAAGGCAAAGGTGCGTCGTGAGAGAATGGGTCATATCGACCTTGCAACTCCCGTATCTCATATTTGGTACTTCAAGGGTGTTCCTTCATCAATAGGTCTTATGCTTGACCTGTCACCCCGTCAGCTTGAGAAGGTATTGTATTTTGCATCATACATCGTAACAGATGTCGACCGAGATGCAGTAAACAACGATATTGAAGAGGGACAGGTTCTTTCAGATAAGGAATACAACGATTACAAGGAAAAGTATGGCGACAGTGCATTTTCAGCAGGCATGGGTGCCGAGGCAGTCAAGAAGCTATTGGAAAAGATAGATGTTGACGAGCTTTGCGAGTCACTTAAGGCTGAGCTTGAGGAATCACAGGGTCAGAAGAAGGCTCGTATCATCAAGAGACTTGAAATCGTGGAGGCGTTCAGAGTATCAGGCAACCGTCCCGAGTGGATGATTTTGTCGGTGGTACCTGTAATCCCGCCGGATTTGAGACCAATGGTACAGCTTGACGGCGGCAGATTTGCAACAAGTGATTTGAATGACTTGTACCGCCGTGTTATTAACAGAAACAACCGTTTGAAGAGACTTTTGGAGCTTGGTGCGCCCGATATCATCATCCGTAACGAGAAGCGTATGCTTCAGGAGGCTGTTGACGCACTAATCAATAACGGTCGTCGAGGCAGAACAGTAACAGGCCCTGGTAACCGTGCGTTAAAGTCACTTTCAGACCTACTAAAGGGTAAGCAGGGACGATTCAGACAGAACCTATTGGGTAAGCGTGTTGACTACTCAGGCCGTTCAGTTATCGTAGTTGGACCCGAGATGAAGATTTACCAGTGCGGTGTTCCTAAGGAGATGGCAATCGAGCTGTTCAAGCCGTTCGTAATGAAGGAGCTTGTATCACGCGGTATTGCACACAACATTAAGAGCGCAAAGAGAATGGTAGAGCGTCAGCGTGTTGAGGTATGGGACGTATTGGAGGATGTAATTAAGGAGCATCCTGTACTTCTTAACCGAGCACCTACACTTCACCGTTTGGGTATCCAGGCATTTGAGCCTCGTCTTGTAGAGGGCAGAGCGTTGAAGCTTCATCCGTTGGTGTGTACAGCTTATAATGCGGACTTTGACGGTGACCAGATGGCTATCCACGTACCTTTGTCACCCGAGGCACAGGCTGAGGCACGCTTCCTGATGCTTTCAGCTAACAACCTGTTGAAGCCGCAGGATGGTCATCCTGTAGCAGTTCCTTCACAGGATATGCTTCTTGGTTCATATTACTTGACAATAGTTCGTGAGGACTACAAGAAGATATTTGATATTATTGCAGGGGATGAAGTAAAGCAGGCGGCTTTAGAGGAGTTGATTCTTGCAACAAAGGAAGCTCCCGAGGAGTTTGCAACAGATACAGAGTTTGAGAAGTTCACATCATGGAAGGATGCATTTGAGTATGCATTGACACTTGAGAGCGTACGCTTGAACGAAACAAAGATTAAGAATGCCAACCCCGTAAAGATAACAATCAAGAGAAAGTCATGCGCACTTTCAGTACAGAAGCTGTTAGAGCTTGCAAAGACTGTTACAAAGAAGGTATTTCTATCAGCCGACGAGGCGCTGCTTGCATACGCAAACAATGTAATCACATTGCACGAGCGTATAAAGGTAGAGCGTTCAAAGGAGATAGAAGGCACTATCGTAACAAAGCTTGTTGACACAACAGCAGGCAGAATCATCTTCAACAATAATGTTCCTCAGGACTTGGGCTTTGTTGACAGAACAGATGCAGACCACTGCTTAGACTATGAAATTGATTTCATAATCAAGAAGTCACAGCTTGGTAATATCATCGGAAGATGTATTGATATTCACGGCGTATCTGTAACCGCGGTTATGCTGGATAAGATTAAGTCTACAGGTTATAAATACTCAACAATCGGTGCATTGACAGTTTCAGTTTCTGATATCAATGTTCCCGAGTCAAAGCCCGCAATTCTTGCAGAGGCAGAGAAGAAGGTCGAGGAGATTACAGGTAAGTACCGCTTCGGTCTGTTGAGTGATGAAGAAAGATATGAGCAGGTAATCAAGATTTGGGCAGACGCATCAGGTCAGGTTACAGATGCCATGCTTGACCACTTGGGTGAGTTCAACCCCATCTACATGATGGCGGATTCAGGAGCCCGTGGTTCTACTAACCAGATTCGTCAGCTTGCTGCTATGCGTGGTTTGATGGCGGATACACAGGGTAGAACAGTCGAGATTCCTATTCGTGCGAACTTCCGAGAGGGTCTTACAGTTCTTGAGTACTTCGTATCATCACATGGTGCCCGTAAAGGTCTTACCGATACAGCGCTTCGTACTGCTGACTCAGGTTACCTGACAAGACGACTTGTTGACGTTTCACAGGATGTAATTGTTCGTGAAATCGATTGTGGTACTACAAAGTACGCAGAAATCGAGGATATTCGTGACGGTGAGGAAATTATTGAGCCGTTGTACGACCGTATTGAGGGTAGAATTTCCTGGGAGGACGTTGTTGACCCTGAAACAGGAAATGTTATCGTCAAGGCAGGAGATATGATTAGCCTTCGTCAGGCAGACAAGATTGTCAAGGCAGGTATCC
>JAZOBR010000051.1:0-3827 GCA_045596105.1 Candidatus Ornithomonoglobus sp. | reverse complement strand
CCAACTGAGCTATACCGCCAAACAACATTAGCTATTATACACCATTCCAAACCTGTTGTCAAGACTTTTTTTAAATTTTTTCGTACTTTTTTTTAAAGATTAAATTCCTAAGATTTTTTCGGCATTTTTGTGACATATAAGCTCCAATTCCTCCCCGTCAACACCTGTGCCAACCAAAAATTTATATGTGTCATCAGGTGACTCCCATGGTGCATCGGAGCCAAACAGTATTTTGTCCGCACCATGCTTATCAATAATCCTTCTGTACTGCTCAGGCTTAATAAACCTTGACACAACAGCAGTATCAAAATATGCATTGGTCTTAAGCAGACTTTCCTCTACCTCATCCCACTGGTTAAATGCACCCATATGCGCTAAAATCAAAAATCTGTCGTCTACCTGCCTGAGCATTGTCTTTATTTTATCAATAGCTCCCTTATGAGGTGGCAATATACCGGTATCGTGACCCGAATGGATTGTCACATACATCTCCATCTCCGTTGCCTTCTTTATAAGCTTAATAAACCTTTCATCATCAGCATAAACACCTTGGTAATCAGGATGAAGCTTGATACCGCAAAATCCCCTTTCCTTCAGGTCAAGGAGTGCCTTATCTATATTCTCCCCATAGGGATGTAAGGATGCAAATGATATAATCCTGTCACTCTTTATGCTCTGCGCAAATGCGTTTATGGTGGTGTGCTGCTCCCATCTTGTGGCTATTGGCTGAATTACGCTTATATCCACTCCCGTTTCATCCATCGCCTCCACAAGAGCCGACACAGTACCCCTATAGCTTAATCTCTGCTTTATATTGTACGTATCCTGCATATTCCTCAACAGCTGTCCAAAGGCTTTTTCGGCTATTTTATCAGGGAATACGTGGACGTGAAAATCTATCAGCATTTTAAATCATCTCCTACTGTATTCATTTTAACATCCAAATGAATAAAATGCAATAATTTAACAGAAAATAAGTTGTGAATTTTTTAATTTGTTATTTTTAGACAATATTGTTAAAATAGCGATAAGACGTTGTGTTTTCTTGCATTTTACCTACAAATTATGTCAAAAGCTATTGACATAAAACTACGATTGGAGTAAAATGATATGTGGTATATATAACCATCGGAAAGGAAGATTTTATGAATTCCGTATATTTAGATAATAACGCAACAACCGCCGTTAAGACGGAGGTTATTGACGCTATGATGCCGTATCTTACAGATATATGGGGTAACGCCTCCTCTGTATTCTATGATGTTGGTCAGAAGGCGGAGAGTGCTCTTTCAGAGCTTCGTGAGAGTATTGCAAAAAACATCGGTGCAAAAAATCCTAACGAAATATACTTCACCGCATCAGGCTGTGAAGCAGATAACTGGGCAATCAAGGGCTACGCCTTCAAAAACAAGAAAAAGGGTAACCACATCATAACAACAAAAATTGAGCATCACGCTATCTTAGGTGCCTGCGAATTTTTGGAAAAGCATGGCTTTACGGTAACCTATCTTGACGTTGATAAATATGGCTTTGTAACCCCCGAGCAGGTTGAGTCAGCTATTACGGATGCGACCATCCTTATTTCAATTATGACTGCCAATAACGAAATTGGCTCTATTATGCCCATCAAGGAGATTTCCGAGGTTGCAAAAAAGCATATGGTTGCTTTCCACACCGATGCTGTCCAGGCTATCGGACATATGAAAATTGATGTATGCGATTTGGGAGTTGATATGCTTTCACTTAGTGCACATAAGTTCCATGGTCCTAAGGGCGTTGGTATGCTTTATATCAAGAACGGCACAAGAATAGAAAATCTTATTCATGGAGGCGGTCAGGAACGCGGCAAGCGTGCAGCAACAGAAAACCTTGCAGGTATTGCAGGTCTTCAAAAGGCACTTGAGCTTGCAACAGCTAACCTTGATAAAAACATTGCACATATGAGAAGGATGCGTGATATGCTTATCAGCGGTATCAGGGAGCGTGTTGACTATATCAAGCTCAATGGTCCCGAAGACGAGCATAGACTGTGCAACAATGTTAATTTCTCATACGAATTTGTTGAGGGAGAGGCAATACTTATGCGACTTAATATGTATGGTATATGTGCATCAAGCGGCAGTGCTTGTGCATCAGGCTCCCTTGACCCGTCTCACGTACTTTTAGCAATCGGTGTCCCCCACGAAATAGCACACGGCTCAATCCGTTTCAGCGTTTCAGAGGATACCACAGAGGATGAGGTTAACTATGTCCTTGACAAGCTACCAAAAATCATAACAGGGCTAAGAGATATGTCACCTATGTATGAAGCATTCACAGATGGTGAGCTTAAATCTTTTACAGAGGCTCTTCAGGAGGATAAATAATGTATAGCGAAAAGGTAATGGAACATTTTGAAAACCCAAGAAACGTGGGCAAGCTTGAAAATGCAAACGCAATCGGTGAGGTTGGCAACGCTACTTGCGGTGACATTATGAAAATATATATGAGAATAGAAAATGGCATAATTGAAGACGTAAGCTTCAAAACCTTTGGTTGCGGTGCCGCTATTGCCACAAGCTCAATGGCAACAGAGCTTGTTAAGGGCAAGACCATTGAGGAGGCGCTTCAGCTTACAAACAAAGCTGTTATGGAAGCCCTTGGCGGTCTTCCCCCTGCAAAGGTGCATTGCTCTGTCCTTGCTCAGGAGGCAATCCATGCTGCCCTGAAGGACTACAGCGAAAAAACAGGTATCGACTTGGGCTTAGGTGAGCTTGAGCATAAATTCAACTGTGCCGAATTCCATAAATCAATGCATCAGGAGTAAAAACAAAACCCCGAAAGCAATCGCTTTCGGGGTTTTGTTTTATTAGTCCTCGTCGGGCTCTTCCCATGAATGATATACTTCCTGAACATCATCATGGTCCTCAAGTGTTTCAAGAAGCTTACGCATATTTGCAATAGCCTTCTCGTCTGTCAATACAGTTGTTGTCTGAGGTACCTGTGTTGCCTGTGCTGATGTAATGGTATGCTTACTTTCTAATGCCTCACGCACTGCACCAACCTCATTTGGCTCTGTTTCAATCTCAATAAGTCCGCCCTCAATGGTGACATCCAAGGCACCTGCCTCCAATGCATCCATTGTTACCTCGTCCTCATCAAGCTCTGAATTCTCATCCTCAATGATGATAATGCCCTTGTTGTCAAACATAAAGCTGACACAACCTGTTGTACCCATATTACCGCCGTACTTTGAAAATGCTGCACGAACATCTGCGGCAGTTCTGTTACGATTATCTGTCAGTGTTTCAACAATCACTGCAACACCGTTGGGGCCATAACCCTCATATGTGATTGCCTCGTAATCTGCACCCCCTGTCTCACCAGCCGCCTTCTTGATTGTACGATTGATATTATCGTTGGGCATATTATTTGAACGCGCCTTTGCGATAACATCCTTTAGAGATGAGTTGTTTGCGGGGTCGGGGCCGCCTGCCTTAACTGCAACTATAATCTCACGGGCAATCTTTGTAAAAATCTTCGCTCTCTGTGCATCATTGGCACCCTTTTTTCTTTTTATTGTACTCCATTTTGAATGACCTGACATGGAAAACACTCCTTTAAAAACCAAATATATTTAAACAACTAAGATATTATATCACATAAAAGGAGCATTTTCAAGGCTAAATTTCCAATTTGTAAGACGAGGACAAAATTTTTTTAGTTTTTTTGAAAAAAAGTGTTGACAAAAGCTTTTTTCTGTGCTATACTTAACAAGTCGTTTAGATATGGCTCGTTGGTCAAGCGGTTAAGACTCCGGCCTCTCACGCCGGCAACGCGGGTTCGAT
>JAZOBR010000050.1:0-4493 GCA_045596105.1 Candidatus Ornithomonoglobus sp. | reverse complement strand
CTCTGCATACAAAAAGATTTTCTGTTATACATCAAGGTTTGATACATACTTTGCATTTTCTTCAATAAAGTCACGTCTCGGCTCTACCTTCTCACCCATAAGGATTGTAAAGATTCTATCAGCCTCAACCGCATCTTCCATATCTACTCTCAGGAGTGTACGCTTTTCGGGGTCCATTGTTGTTTCCTTAAGCTCTGCAGGGTCCATCTCACCAAGACCCTTATATCTCTGGACCTTAGCACCCTTGCCAAGCTCCTCGATGGCTCTGTCTCTCGCATCCTCATCAAACACGAATCTCTCAACAACGTCCTTGTTCTTGCCTTTGTATACCTTATATAGAGGCGGCTGAGCAATATATATATGTGCCCCTTCAATCAAGGGACGCATATATCTGAAGAAGAATGTCAGAAGCAATGTACGGATATGCGCACCATCGACATCGGCATCGGCCATGATGATAATCTTACCATACTTCAGGTTTTCCTCGTTAAATTCCTCACCAATACCTGCACCCAATGCCTGGATAATGGGAAGCAGCTTCTCATTTGCATAAACCTTATCAATTCGGGATTTTTCAACGTTAAGCATCTTACCCCAAAGAGGGAGTACCGCCTGATAACGTCTGTGTCTGCCCTGTTTTGCACTACCGCCCGCACTATCACCCTCGACGATGAATAGCTCTGCATAGTCCTCACCCTCGTCAGTACAACGGGCAAGCTTACCAAGCAGTGACGCATTTGATGCCGCCGCATTCTTTCTTGATGCCTCGCGGGCACGGCGTGCAGCCTCACGAGCGCGGGATGCACTGATGATTTTCTCAATAATTACTCTTGCAATCTTCGGATTCTCCTCCAAAAATGCAGATAGCTTATCGTTAAGCGCCGACTCAACAAGAGTTCTTGCGGCTGAGTTACCAAGCTTTGTCTTTGTCTGTCCCTCAAACTGTGCCTCAGATACCTTAACACTTATAACGCAAGTAAGGCCCTCTCTGGTATCCTCACCCTCAAGTTTGTCATTATCCTTAAGCAGCTTGTACTTCTTACCATAGTCATTCAATACTCTTGTAAGACCTGACTTAAATCCCGTCTCATGCATACCGCCATCAATGGTATGGATATTATTTGCAAAGCTGTAAATAACCTCCGAATATGAGGTTGTGTACTGCATCGCAACCTCAACCTCCATCTCGTCTCCACGCTTTGCCTCAAAATAGATAATATCCTCGTGGATTGGGTCCTTAGTCTCGTTAAGGTATGTGATAAACTCCTTGATACCGCCTTCGGCATACAGCTCATTTACCTTTGGCTCCTCTGTACGATTGTCAGTAAAAATAATTCTTACGCCCTTGTTAAGAAATGCCTGCTCGCGAAGACGCTTCAACAGTACATCGTAATCATAATCAAGAGTCTCAAAGATTTCGTCATCAGCCAGGAAAGTAATCTTTGTGCCTGTCTTGTCTGTGTCACCGATAACTTTCAAATCGCACGTGGGCTTACCACGCTCATAGCTCTGGTAGTGGATATGCTTACCGTCTGAAACCTCAACCTCCAGATGCTCCGACAATGCGTTAACAACCGATGAACCAACACCATGCAAACCGCCTGATACCTTGTATCCGCCACCGCCGAACTTACCACCGGCATGAAGGATTGTAAGTACAACCTGCACTGTAGGAATACCCTCTGTGGGATGGATACCTACAGGGATGCCTCGGCCGTTATCCTCAACGGTTACGGTCTTGTCAGGGTTAATTGTAACCTTGATGCAGTCACAATAGCCTGCCAACGCCTCGTCGATTGAGTTGTCCACTATCTCGTATACAAGATGATGTAAGCCTGCAATCGACACTGAACCGATATACATACCGGGACGCTTTCTTACCGCTTCCAAACCCTCCAGGACTTGTATTTGGTTTTCGTCATATTTTACTTCTAACTCTGTGTTATCCCTCATTTTATTTAAATCCTTTCAATTATTACGTAAGCATCTTTGCCGACTTGGCACGATTTATCAACAGCTTTGATGAGAAGGATGATAAATACACTCTCTTCTTCCCCTCGTGCTCCGTTACCACATATGATTTTGGCAAATCATCAGCTGAATATATTAACTCACCCTGACTCTCGGCATCGGGCAAAAAATGTTTGCCCTGCCTTGATACGGTGGTGTTATCCATATCAAATATCCCGATTATCTCGTCCTTGGGGACTACATAATCATTACTGATTCTTAGAAACATCCATTATTCCTTTCCAACAACCTGCCCCTTGTGAATCCGAAACAGTCTTGTCTTTGTGTCACGACCTGACAGGTCTGTGTCCGTTGATGTTATAAGCACCTGCTTGTCCCGAATACGCTCCGAAAGATACATTCTGCGATTTTCGTCAAGCTCACTCATTATATCGTCTAAAAGCAATATAGGGTACTCACCCTTGATTTCGTTTATATACTCCGACTGGGCAATCTTTATGCTCAATGCCGCAGTTCTCTGCTGACCCTGAGATGCATACAGCTTTGCATCCTTGCCCTCTACTAAAACATCAAAGTCATCACGCTGAATACCATAGTACGCCATGGCAAGCTCTATTTCCCTCTCCTTATGCTCCTCGAAGAAGTTAGTTATATCCTCCTCTGTCGCATCCTTTATACGGATATTCGGGCGGTATCTCAGGCTTAGCTTTTCACCTGAAATCTCCTTTTGAATTGCCTTTGCCCACTCATTTATGCTTTTTATAAATTCCCTGCGAGTATTAATAATTTTAACCGCGTGTCTTGCAAGCTCGACGTTCCATATATTCAAGGTAGCATCACTTTCACCATTGAATTTTATTTCTCTTAATAACGCCGTCTTTTGCTTTAATATCTTTTTATACTCCGTCAGGGACGCAAGATAGGCAGGATACAGCTGAGATATTGCACTATCTATAAACCTTCGTCTTATCTGAGGTGAGCCCTTTACAATATCCAAATCCTCCGGAGAGAACATAACGATATTTAAGTAGTTCATCAGCTCACTAAGCTTTGATATGGCAATATGATTCACCATAACTGCCTTACGTCCGTTCTGGAGTATTTGTATTTTTGCCGTATATTCGCGAGCCTTGTCCTCAAATTCAATTTCAAGTCCCGCAAAGTCACAACCGAATCTCACCAGCTCACTATCACTTTTCGTCCTGTGTGAACGCCCTTGGGAAAAAAGGTATGCCGCCTCTAAAATGTTTGTCTTTCCCTGGGCATTGTTACCGTAGATGATATTTGTAAGTGGTGAAAACTCCAGCTCTTCATTTTCGTAGTTACGAAAATCCTTAAGCTTTAATTTCTTAATATACATTACAACACCGCAATTTCTATGGACTCATCCTCAAAGTCAAGGGTGACCGCGTCACCCTGACGGATTTTCTTGCCTCGCATAGTGCATATCTCACCATTTACGGAGGCATAGCCATTTATAACCATATCCTTTGCCTCAGCTCCCGAGTATGCAATTCCTGCATACTTTATAAGCTGGTCAAGCTTTATATATTCTGTGGTAATTTCCACTTCTACTCTTTCCATATATGCCTCCATTCTCATCTTTTCAATTAGTGCAAATTTCTAAGCAGACTGTATGCATTTGCGAACGCCCTCTACGCAAGTGAATAAATGCGTATGAGATGCAACGAATTTTTTCGACACTATTGGATTGTTCGGGTTACTGTTTTTACCCCCTCAACCTGCTTAAACTTCTTGGTAAGCAACGCAAGGTCGGAGGTGTTTTTAATCTCCACACCAACCTGAATAACGGTTTCACCTGACTTTGTAACATAGGCGTTAGCAGACTTCAGTGGAATCTTCAGGTTGATAAGGACATTTGTGACATCCATAAGCATTCCGTCTCGGTCAATGCCTGTAATCTGCATAATCGCATCATAAGACTGCTCACGAGCATCATCCCACATAACTTCAATAAGCCTTGCCTTATCCTCATCGGGCAGATTAACGGGCTTGACATTGGCACAATCGGCTCTGTGAACACTGACACCTCTGCCCTTGGTTATAAATCCAACAATATCATCACCCAATACGGGGTTACAACAATGTGCAAGACGAATAAGGCAGTTATCAATGCCCTTTACGATTACGCCGTTTGATGAACGGGTTCTCTTATCTCCACGGACATTCTTCTCGTTGACCTTATCAATCAACGCCTCTGTAGGGTCAACCTTCTCCTGTTCACGGACTTCCTTCAACCACTCCTCACGAAGTCTCAGGACAACCTTGCTGGCGGTGATTCCGCCATAGCCTACGCCTGCATATAAATCCTCAAGGTTATTGAAGCCGTATTTCTTCGTAATCATTGCCACCCACTCAGGCTTAAACAATTGGCTATGAGTATTGCCAAGACGGCGAAGCTCCCTTTCAATCAGCTCCTTACCCTCTTCTATATTCTCATCCCTACGCTCACGCTTAAACCATTGGTTTATCTTGTTCCTTGCACGAGCTGTACGACAAAT
>JAZOBR010000049.1:0-4470 GCA_045596105.1 Candidatus Ornithomonoglobus sp. | reverse complement strand
AAATTTGGCAAGGGAAAAGGGGGGTGAATGTCGAAATACTATATTGAAAAAAATTATCGTTTTTTTGTTATTTTTTTCGAATTTGCGGTAAATATAATGTGTGTAGGTGAATAAGGCAATGCCTAACTGCACATAATATTTTAAATGTAGGGAGGGGACAGGGTTGTCGTTTGTATCTGACGAGCTGTTTAACGAAATATGTATGCAGAACGATATTATCGATTATGCGTCAGGCTTTATGACAATAAAAAAGAACGGAAAGAATTATATGGCGTGCTGTCCGTTCCATAATGAGAAAACACCATCCTTCTCCATTGACCGTGACAAGCAGTTGTTCCATTGCTTTGGTTGTGGTGCAAGCGGTAACTTTGTACAGCTTGTAATGAGGCTTGAGGGACTTGACTATCGTGACGCACTAAAGCAGCTTGCTGACAGAGCGCGTATACAAATTCCTGAAAATGGTGTAAGAGAATCAAGTGCAACCTCCAAGAAAAAAGAGGCTATGGAGGAAATGAATAAGCTTGCGGCAAGATTCTTTTATGATAAGCTTGCAGACCCCGATTTAGGTCGTGAGGCAAGAGGGTATTTCGTGAAACGAAAGCTATCAAAGGAAACTATTATTAAGTTTGGGCTTGGTTATGCCCCCGGCATAGGTGATGCACTTGTAAGAGTACTGAAGGAAAAGGGCTACGGTGAGGAGTTTATAATCGAGGGCGGTCTTGGTGTTATGAGAAATGGCAAGACGGTGGACAAGTACCGAAACCGAGTAATATTTCCCATTATAAATGTGAGGGGCAAGGTTATAGGCTTTGGCGGACGAGTGATGGGCAGTAACGAGCTTCCTGACGGTACAAAGATTGCAAAGTACCTTAACTCACCTCAATCCTTGCTGTTTGACAAGGGTGCAAACCTGTTTGCCTTAAATCTTGCAAAGAACTCAAATGAAAAGCGTGTTATACTTTGTGAGGGTTATATGGATGTTATATCTGTCCATCAGGCGGGAATAACAAACTGTGTGGCAACCTTAGGTACTGCAATAACCGAAACTCAGGCAAAGCTTTTGACAAGGTATTATAACGAGGTATTGATTTGCTACGATATGGACGAGGCAGGTACAAGGGCGGCGCTTCGTGCCATTGACATCATAAGAAAAGCAGGCGGACGCTCCTCGGTAATCCGTATTACGGGAGCAAAGGACCCTGATGAATACATTTCAAAATACGGAGTAGAGGGCTTTAAGACGGCAATTGATAAGGCAACACCTTCAACCGCTTTTAAGCTGTCACTTATAAGACAGAAATATGACATCACATCAACCGATGGTAAAATCCGTTTTATCGATGAGGTTGCGGGATGCCTGGCTGAAATCCCCGATACTGTGGAGGTTGAGGCGTACATAAACAAGGTCAGTGAGGAAACGGGAATTTCAACCCGTACAATTTTCGGCAAGCTTTCCGAACACAAAGGAAAGACAGTAAAAAAACCGCCCGAAAAAACAAAGATTGATTATGACCGCCGTGAGAGGGCAACTATAAATCGCGAGGCAAAGGATGACAAGCCTCTCGTTACCCGCAAGGATATTGAGGCAGAAAAGAAACTGTTATCGTTGATTTCAAGGGGGAAGAGATTATGCCGGAGAGCGGCAGAGCTGATTGGGCCTGAGGAATTGTCAAACGGTATTTATCAGGAGATAGCAAGAAAGCTTTATGAGGCAGTGAAATCGGGCAATCAAATGGACCCGGGAGCCATTTTAAACAGCTTCTCGGGAGATGCGGATGTTGAGAATGTTGCGGCGGCGGTGTTCTTTAACAATGAGGAGTATTCGGATAACGCTGAGACGTTATACGACCTGATATATACAATCAAGCTAAACGCAATACAGACTAAAACTGCAAGTGCAACCGACCCGCAAGAAATTGTGGCGCTTATCGAACAGGAGGAAGCGTTAAAGTCGGAGCGTGAACAGTGGTCGGAAGGAAATTGAGTAGGAGGGGATAGAAATGGATAATGAGAAAGAGTTTAACGAGGTAGAGAATATAGAGACAGACGAGCAGAAGGAGATAATTGAGAGAAAGAAACAGGCAAAGCGTGACCTTGTGGAAAAGGGCAAAAAGCGTGGATACCTGACCTATAACGAGATTGCTCTTGCTATGTCTCACTTTGATGTTCAGCCTGAGGAGCTTGAAAGGCTTTATGACAGACTTGAAACCGAAAAGATTGATGTTATCGAGGATATGGACAAGGAGCTTGAGGATATTGAGGTATCAAAGGAAGAGCTTGAGGACTTGTCTGTGCCTGAGGGTATTAATATTGATGACCATGTCAAGATGTACCTTAAGGAAATCGGTAAGGTGGACTTGCTGTCTGCTGAGGAGGAGACAGAGCTTGCAGAGAAAATGGCGGCAGGTGATGAGACTGCAAAGAAGAAGCTTGCAGAGGCAAACCTTCGTCTTGTTGTAAGTATTGCAAAGCGATATGTAGGTCGCGGTATGCAGTTTCTGGATTTGATTCAGGAGGGTAACCTTGGTCTTATTCGTGCGGTTGATAAGTTTGACTACACAAAGGGCTATAAGTTCTCAACCTATGCCACATGGTGGATTCGTCAGGCAATAACACGTGCTATTGCTGACCAGGCAAGAACGATTCGTATCCCTGTTCATATGGTGGAAACAATCAACAAGCTTGTTCGTGTATCACGTCAGTTGGTGCAGGAGCTTGGCCGCGAGCCTACACCTGAGGAGCTTGCAAAGGGACTTAATATGTCAGTTGAGAAGGTCCGCGAGATTTCAAAGATTTCACAGGAGCCTGTATCTCTGGAAACACCCATTGGTGAGGAGGAGGACAGCCACTTGGGTGACTTTATCCCCGATGATGATGCCCCTGCACCCTCAGAGGCGGCAAGCTATGTGCTATTGAAGGAGCAGTTGGTTGAAGTGTTAAAGACACTTACACCCCGTGAGGCAAAGGTACTTACATTAAGATTTGGTCTTATTGACGGCAGACAGCGTACCCTTGAAGAGGTGGGTAAGGAGTTTAATGTAACCCGTGAGCGTATTCGTCAGATTGAGGCAAAGGCTTTGAGGAAGCTTAGACATCCCAGCCGTTCAAAGAAGCTAAAGGATTTTCTTGATTGTTAAGGCGGAATAAAATGGATTGGACAAAGGTAACGGTATTTACTACCACAGAGGGAATAGAGCCCGTATCGGGCAGATTGATGCAGCTTGGCATTACAGGACTTGTTATTGAGGACGAAAGTGAATTCAATGATTTTCTGGAGGAAACAAAGGACACCTGGGATTATGTTGACGAGGACCTGGTTCAGGCAATGTCAGGTGAAACAAGAGTTATAGCGTATGTCAGTGATGACATTTCAGGCAAGGAGCTTCTCCTTGCTATTAACTCGTCTATGATGGAATTAAAGGTACTTGACAGTGAGGGCATATTCGGTAGACTTGAAATCGAGGCAGAGGGTACAAGGTCCGAGGACTGGGCAAATGCATGGAAAAAATATTTTCATACTATGGAAATAGGTGAGAAAATATTAATTAAGCCTATGTGGGAGGAGCTTACAAAGCCTACAGACAGGGTAGTGTTTAACATTAATCCTGGTATGAGCTTCGGCACAGGCTCTCACGAAACCACACAGCTATGCCTCACCCAGCTTGAAAAGTATGTAACACCCGACTCCCGTATGCTTGATTTGGGTTGCGGAAGCGGTATTTTGTCCGTTGTGTCACTATTGCTTGGTGCAAAGGAAGCGGTTGCGGTGGATATTGACCCCAACTGTATTGATACAGCGTATGAAAATTCGGATATGAACGATATTGACCGTTCGCGATATACGGTTATAAGCGGAAATGTTATTGATGACCCGGATGTTAAGGCTATAATCTCAAAGAATAAATATGAAGTTGTGGCGGCAAATATTGTGGCAGATGTAATAATTGCATTGGCATCTACTGCGTATGAGTATATGAAGGCGGGCGGTGTGTTTATCACATCGGGAATTATTGACGGCAGACAGGATGAGGTGCGTGATGCACTCTCAAAGGTTGGTTTTAATATTGTTGATATGGTAAGAAGAAAGGACTGGTGGTCCATTGTCTGCAAATAATATTTGTAAGCACAGTTGTGATGAGTATAATTTTTATACGGTAACAACAGAGGGCGTAAAGTGGATAATTGGCGGTGTACCTGAAAAATACAAGGCTACATATATAGGAGAGGCAAGGGATGCTCAGAGAATAGTTCTCCTGACCTCAAAGCCTGAGTTTGTAGGAGGCTTGGATGAGGTTTTAGAGCTAAATCCCGATGTTTTAATTTACGCATCCTCTGCAGGCTTGAGAAATGTCAAGGAGATAGTAAATCGGGATATAAACGAAAAGCTTATAAAGGACAATATGGCCGAGGAGGGTCTGGAGTTTTATATAACTCCGAATGTGCCTTGGGTTGATACGGTTATGGTAAGCT
>JAZOBR010000048.1:0-8576 GCA_045596105.1 Candidatus Ornithomonoglobus sp. | reverse complement strand
AAGCCGATGCAAACAAGGTAGCATCGGATATTTTAGAGAACACAAAGGCAACAATGGTCCTTCGTTCAACTGCGGGAATATATAAGAAATAAAGAGAACGGCAATTCCGTTCTCTTTTTGCTTTATTATGCAATTTTTACTTGATTATTTCGGGGATTCATGATAGAATAAAATAGTACTAGTTTAGCGTAAAATTTGAAAGGATGTATATATGAAACCGATAGTAGCCGTTGTTGGGCGACCAAATGTTGGTAAGTCAACACTATTTAATAAAATATCAGGCGCGCGGATAAGCATCGTTGAGGATGTGCCGGGTGTTACCCGTGACAGAATCTACTCGGATGTTTCCTGGCTTGATAAGCATTTTACTTTAATCGACACAGGCGGTATTGAGCCTATGTCAAAGGACGAAATATTGTCAAAAATGCGAGAGCAGGCACAGATTGCCATTGAGATGGCAGATGTGGTAATCCTTATGACAAATGTCAAGGAGGGCGTTACTGCTAATGACCACGAGGTAGCACAAATGCTTTTGAAGGCCAAAAAGAAAATAGTTCTTGCAGTAAACAAGGTGGATAACATCGGTGAGCCGCCAATGGAGTTTTATGAATTCTATAACCTTGGTCTGGGTGACCCCGTTGCAATTTCATCAACCAATGGTCTTGGTCTGGGTGATTTGCTTGACGAGGTTACTGCGAAATTCCCCGAGGATGCAGATACGGACCCCGATGATGACATCATAAAGGTTGCAGTAATCGGCAGACCGAATGCAGGTAAGTCATCACTTATAAATGCCCTGATGGGTGAGGAGAGAGTAATCGTATCAGACATTGCAGGTACAACCCGAGATGCAATTGATACTCATTATGAAAAGGACGGGGACAAGTTCCTGTTCATTGATACTGCAGGCATACGCCGTAAGAGCCGTGTCAATGAAGCCATTGAGAAGTTCAGTGTTATTCGTTCCTATGCTGCCGTTGACAAAAGTGATGTTTGCGTAATTATGATTGACGGTGCCGATGGTATAGCTGAGCAGGACACAAAGATTGCAGGCTACGCACACGAGCAGGGAAAGGCGTGTATTTTTGTAATCAACAAGTGGGATATCGTAAAGAAGAACGATAAGACCATGAACGAGTTTAAGTACAAAATCCGCGAGACCTTTGCATTTATGTCCTATGCGGCTATAGTATTTACCAGCTGTAAGACAGGCAGAAACATCCCTGCACTTATTGAGGAAATCAAGAATGTTAACGCACAGCATAAACGCAGAATTACAACCGGTATGCTAAATGACGTTATAAATGAGGCGGTGAACAAGCAACAACCGCCATCAGACAAGGGTAAGAGATTGCGCATCTATTACGGCACACAGGCAAGTGTGGCACCTCCCACCTTTGTGCTGTTTGTAAACGATAAGGAGCTGTTCCATTTCTCATATCTTCGATTTATCGAGAACCAGATTCGTGAGAATTTCGGCTTTGAGGGAACACCGATTCAGTTTATAATCCGAGAGAAAAACAAGAAGGATGCATAAAGGAGAAAATTATGAATATTTTTTACTTGGTAGTGCTTGCCATAGTGAGCTATCTTATAGGTTCAGTTAATTCATCAATACTGATTTCAAGAATTGTGCTTGGTAAGGACATAAGAGATTGTGGGTCAGGAAACGCAGGAGCAACAAATATGCTTCGTACCATGGGCAAGAAGTATGCTGTTATCACGCTTGTGATTGATATTTTCAAGGGTGTTACTGCATTACTCCTTTCAAAGGTGGCAGTTAGCCTGGGTGCGGCAGACTATTCCGGCTATGTGGCAGGCGTAAGCGTTGTATTGGGTCATAATTTTCCCATATTTTTTGGTTTTAAGGGCGGTAAGGGTGTTGCTACATCCTTGGGCGTTGTTCTTATGCTTGATTGGAAAATCGGCCTGGCGGTATTGGTTGTGGCAATCCTTATTATGGCATTGACGCGCTATGTATCCTTAGGCTCGGTTATGGCGGCAGTTTTGTTTATGGTGCTTCAGGTTGCGGTAATGATATATACTGACAGTTTTGAGGCGGTAAGATTTGTATGCGTAATGATTCTTGGCTTGCTTTTAATCATCCGTCACCGTTCAAACATAGTAAGACTTGTGCGTGGTGAGGAGAATAAGCTTGGTGCAAAGAAGAAGGAGGAAACAAAATGAAGATTGCAGTAATTGGCTCAGGCGGATGGGGTACAGCAATTTCTTTGCTTCTTGCTAACAAAGGAAACGATGTGTATTTGTGGTCATGGATTCAGGAGGAAACCGACCGGCTTAATAAATACCGCGAAAATAAAGAGTTTTTACCGGGAATAAAGTTCCCTGATAACATTGTGTGTACACACGATATGAAGGAGTGTATTGAGGGTGCGGAGGTAGTGGTAACTGCCGCACCGTCACCTGCAACCCGTACAACTGCAAAGGCAATGGCACCCTTCGTTTGTGACGGACAGAAAATCGTCAATATCTCAAAGGGTCTTGAGGGTAGCCTGCGTCTGTCACAGGTGTATAAAGAGGAAATTCCAAATGCGGACATTTCTGTGCTTAGCGGTCCTTCTCATGCTGAGGAGGTAAGCCGTAGCGTGCCGACTACAGTGGTTGTGGCATCGCAAAGCAGTGAAACAGCAGAGTTTTTACAGGATGTATTTATGTGCGAAACCTTCAGAGTATATACCTCCGATGATATAATTGGTGTGGAGCTTGGCGGTGCATTAAAGAATGTCATCGCACTATGTGCAGGTATATCCGATGGTCTGGGCTTTGGTGATAACACAAAGGCGGCACTTATAACAAGAGGTATTGCCGAGATTACCCGCCTTGGCGTGGCTATGGGTGCAAAGGCATCCACATTTGCAGGTCTGTCGGGCCTGGGTGATTTGATTGTAACGGGTACAAGCACCCTTTCAAGAAACCATACTGCAGGTGAAATGCTTGGTAAGGGTATGAAGCTTGACGATGTGCTTAACAGGGTGCATATGGTGGTTGAGGGTGTAAACACCTCTACTGCGGCATATAACCTTGGCAAGAAATATGGTGTAAATACACCTATTATTGACGAAGCATATAATGTGCTAAACAATGATGTTGACCCCAAGGAGGCGGTTATCCGTCTTATGACACGAGAGAAAAAATCCGAATAAATGGCTTGATGGGAGAAAAAGATGGACTTGTTTGTATATGACAAAATTTTTGAGGACAAAACCGTACAGGCAATACTTGAAAAGGATAACACCACTCTTTTGCGTGGCATAATAGATTTTGCCGAAACAGAGGGTGTGACGGACGAGAGTCTGCGTGAGTATGTGGCAACACTGCTTGCAAATGACGAGAATGTGTTGTCAAAGCTTGTGCGAGCAGGTAAGCAGGTAGGCAAGGACCTTCTCAAGTGTGTAATGCTTGATATTGACACAATCTATAGCCGATTGTTCAATTCAAAGATAAAGTATAAGCGTTCAGGCAACGATACAGGCTATTCAAAGGAGTATGTTCATTCCATAATTAACATAACAAACTCTCAGTCGCCTGAGGAGCTTCTCGAAAGGCTTATAAATCATTACGAGGTCCTCGGAATGGGACTTTTGTCAAAGTATACTGCCTTCCGCTTTGATGGTGAGGAGCTTATGGGTATCGGCAATGCTGATAAGACAGTGTTCTCAGACATTGTGGGTATGGACCACCAGAAGGAAGTGTTGATTGAAAATACGAAAGCCTTTGTTGATGGCAAGTTTGCAAATAACGTGCTTTTATTTGGTGACCGTGGCACAGGCAAATCCTCATCGGTCAAGGCTCTTTTGAATATGTTTTCAGACAGGGGACTAAGAGTAATTGAACTGCCTAAGTCGGCAATTACCAAGATTCCCGACCTTACGAAGGTATTAGAGGAGTCACCTCATAAGTACATATTGTTCTTAGACGACCTGACCTTCGAACGTCACGACACAGAGTATCGTGCCTTGAAGATTGCAATGGAGGGTCAGCTTCAGGCAACTGCAAGCAATGTATTGGTTTACGCAACCTCAAACAGACGACACCTTATCCGAGAAACCTGGGCAGACCGAGATGGCGGTGAGGTACACGTAAACGATAATAAACAGGAAATGCTATCCTTGGCAGAGCGTTTTGGTATCAGTCTCTTTTTTCCTGCCCCCGACTCAAAGCAGTATATCGAGATTGTTCGTGTGTTGCTTGAGAGAAACAGCATAGAAATGACGGATGAGATTAAAAAGGAAGCGGTACGCTGGGAAATGAACTACGGCGGAAAGAGCGGCAGATGTGCAAAGCAATTTGTTGCTGATTTTCTGCATAAGCAATGAGAATGGAGAAATATAATATGAAAAAGCTTCTTGCGATGCTCCTTTCTATGGCTATGATTTTATCAATATCCTTTACTGTAATGGGTGAGGAGGATAAAAGGTCAGTTAAGGGCATTATTTCCGAGAATGTATTAAAAATAGAATTCACAGAGGGTGATGCTGTAAGGGCAATGCTGGGTGTCTATGATGAGGGAGCTCTGGTAAATGCAAAGGCATCTCTCTATACCGATGGCTTCTACGCCTTTGAATTGACAGAGGAGGAGCTGTCAAAGGAAATCCGTATTAATTATTTAAAGGATAACTCCTACGAGGTGGAAATAGAAAAAGCACCTGAGGTGACACAGACACCTGCTCCGACAGTGGAGCTGACACCTGCACCGAAGCCTCAGAAAACACCCTTTCCATCAGTTTATGAGAAGGAGAAGGATTCGGTTAACGCACCTGCAGTAGTTGTGGAGCTATCGAAGGTAGCGGTTGACGGTGAGGTACGGACAGAGCTTAAAATGATGTATCAGGGCAGTGAAATGACAACCATCCTTAAGGATGGAGTCGAGATTGTTTCTGCTCCGCCAGTATCCTCAGGCCTTATCGGTAGTCCTGCAACGGAGCTTATGTCTGGTGATGTAATCCACTTCACCTGCAATATGTCGGGGCAGATAAGAAGCATTGAGCTTTTGTACCGTCCTGAATTTTTAGACTACATAACTGACGGTGTGCCGATGACAGGTCTTGTGGGAACAGGCTATGACACATATCATTTTGGTGCAGTTGTGGGCAAGAATAAAAACACCCTTGAAATCAGTGATTCAATAGGCGTTATCAAGGATATTGATGTGAATGAGGAAGCCTTCGTTTATAAAATCTCGAAGGGTTCTAAAAAGACAATAGTTGACCTTGAGGGTTTGGGAACATCTGCTGTGCCTAAGACATATATCCCTGATGACAACTATGATGATAAAAACAATATCATATGGTCGGGTGTGGATGAAATAACTTATGCCCTTATTCGTGAGGTGCGTGGCACTGCAACGGAAATAATTATTTTTGAAAAATAATTGCATTTTGTCAAAAAGTGTGATATAATGGCTTTTAATTACATTCAGGAGGAATAGAAAAGATGGCAACTTCTATTATTGCTTCTATAATGTCAGCTATTGTAATATATCTTGCATTGATGATTGTTATAGGAGTTTGGTATTCAAAAAAGAACAAGAACACAGATGATTTTTATCTAGGCGGACGAAAGCTGGGTCCATTTGTTACTGCAATGAGTGCAGAGGCATCAGATATGAGCTCATGGCTGCTTATGGGACTTCCCGGTGTTGCATACCTTACAGGTATTGCAGATGCGGCATGGACTGCAATCGGTCTTGCTATTGGTACATATATAAACTGGCTTATTGTTGCAAAGAGAATAAGAAACTACTCACAGAAATGTAACGCAACAACAATTCCCGCGTTTTTTTCACAGAGATTCCGCGACAACTCAAAGATGCTAAGCGTTATTGCGGCGTTAGTAATAATTGTATTCTTTGTGCCTTACACAGCATCAGGCTTTGCGGCTTGTGGTAAGCTGTTTAATTCATTGTTTGGTGTTGAGTATGTTACAGCAATGATTGTGTGTGCAGTTATTATAGTAATATACACAGCTCTTGGCGGCTTCCTGGCGGCAAGCACAACAGACTTTATCCAGAGTATTGTAATGACAATTGCTCTTGTGGTTGTATTGGGCTATGGTGTTTCTTCAGCCGGTGGCTTTGACAATGTATTTGAAAATGCAAAGGCGTTGCCGGGTTATCTGAGCTTCACTCAGACCTATGATGCGGTTGCAAACGCAAGTGCACCCTATGGCACACTAAAGATTTGCTCAATGCTTGCATGGGGTCTCGGTTATTTCGGTATGCCTCATATCCTGTTGAGGTTTATGGCAATTGAGAATCCCGAAAAGCTAAAGCTTTCACGCAGAGTTGCTACAATCTGGGTTGTGATTTCATTGTTTGTTGCATTATTGATTGGTATTATCGGTCTTGCAATGGTAACAAACAATGCTATGGCTCCTTTGGCAGACCCTGAGCGAATCATAGTTGAGATTTCAAAGCTTATAGCAGGTAACGGCGTTATTTTGGCATTTGTGGCAGGTATCATCCTTGCAGGCATATTGGCGGCTACAATGTCAACTGCTGACTCACAGCTTCTTGCCGCATCATCATCAGTTTCACAGAATATCGTTAAGGAAAAGCTATTCCCCAAGATGAGTGACAAGGCGACTATGATAATTGCCAGAGTAACACTTGTAATTATTGCAATTATTGCCGCATTCTTGGCATCAAACCCTGACAGTAACGTATTTAATATCGTATCCTTTGCATGGGCAGGCTTCGGTGCGGCATTCGGTCCTGTTGTATTGGCGGCACTATTCTGGAAGCGTACAACAAAGTGGGGCGCTCTTGCAGGTATGGTATCGGGCGGTGCAATTGTATTTATCTGGAAGTATCTTATTGCGCCCATCGGCGGTATGTTCGGCATCTATGAACTGCTCCCTGCATTTATCGTTGCTTGCATATTCATTGTAGTGGTAAGCCTGCTTACCCCTGCACCCGAAAAGGAAGTTACAGATGAGTTCGAAGCTGTAAAGGCAATGAACAAATAATAAAGTTATACACCTTCGCGGATAGATACCCCGAAGGTGTATTTTTTAAAAATTAAGGTGAATAAATTATAAAACGCCTCTTGACATAAGGTGAACAAAATGGTAAAATGAAAAGGTGAATAAATTAGTAATTTGTAGAAAGGTGGTGACTTAATGGGCGTATCCGCTGTAGTAGACCGTAAGTTTACGGATATTCCTGAGGAGGAATTTAAAATTATCAAAAAGGAATTTTTGGGTGATTACATAACAGGCTATACAACCTACAAAAATATTCATAAAACACTTGGTGAATATGGAATAAATCCCGAATATAACAACTATTTTGTTATATCATTGCTTGTGCGTGATTATGGTATTTTGCGTAATGATGCCCAGAAGGACACAGCCTTTATTATAAATAACATACTTGAGGACCTGCTTGATATGGAGCATATATACCATGCCAAGGTAGGAGGGATAAGTGTATATATTATAAATTGTGAGGAAAAATCCATCGAAGAACAGCAGATGGTAATTGAACGCTTCCGAGAGGCAAAGAGATTGTCCGAGAGCATACTTGAAATATCCTTTGTTGCGGGCATCAGCGGAATAGATGAGGGCTTCGATTGCCTGCCGCGGCTTTTTTCTCAGACACTGACTGCCATAGATTATGCAAAGTTCTATGATGTGGATGAATTTATTTACTTTGCAGAGATAGAAAACAAGAATGAAGGCTCGGATGAGTTTGACAGGATGTTCCCCAAGGAAACGGAGCTTATTCTCAACATAAAGTCGGGACGTGCCGAAGCGGTTGAAAGAAACATTAGTGCTATGTTTGATTCGGCAAAGGGCATTGTAAGTCAGAAGTGGTACTACCAGGGTCTTGCATATAATATCCTCACAAATATAATTGCCATAACTGAAACAGAGTCTGTTCCTGCATGCAGGGAGATTATAAACCTTGTTCACGCCTGCGGTAACGAGCCGTCAATCAAGGAGCTTAAGAATATGCTCAACGGTGCGGCACACATTGCCTGTGCCTGCTTCAAGACGGAGTCGGAGAAGTCAAACAGTATTTATGCTATGACAAGACGCTATATAAATCAGCATTTTACCGATCATAACCTTGATGTGTCAAAGCTTGGTGAAGTCTTTAATATGACAGGCTTCTACATATCCCGTATCTTCAAGCAACACAGCGGAATGAAGGTTACAAGCTATATAAACGAGCTAAGAATCGGGCGTGCTAAGAAAATGCTTGTCGAGAATACAAACATGAAGATAGTAGACATTGGTGCGGGCGTTGGCTTCGACAACCAGAGAACCTTTTTGAAGGTATTTAAGGAATGTGAGGGCATAACTCCCACACAATACAGAAATGCAAACATTATGTAAAAAGTCGCATCGATGTGATTCGGCTTTTTTTGATGTTCTATTCACTCAAGTATTAATAAATGAACTTGATGAAATTTGACTTGGTTGCAGCACCTCCTGTAGTACTAAAGAAGGGTGACATTTCAAACTTCGGTGGTAAGACAGGCAGATACCAGGGTACATACAATGCATACATCACAACAGAGTGTGATAACATTGAGCTTGCAATGAGAATC
>JAZOBR010000047.1:0-2137 GCA_045596105.1 Candidatus Ornithomonoglobus sp. | reverse complement strand
GAGTTTTTGCTCCTTTTATAATATCGGGAGGTATAATACTATGATGAATAACGGCGATGTTACCGCTATCTTCGGAAAGAATGTCTTTAATCTGTCCACAATGCGTAAAAGACTTCCACAGGAAACCTATGACGCATTTATTAAAACCATTAATGAGGGTTCAAAACTTGACTATTCGGTTGCCGAGGTTATGGCTGCGGCTATGAAGGATTGGGCAATCGAAAACGGATGTACTCATTACACCCACTGGTTCCAACCTATGACAGGTCTTACTGCTGAAAAGCACGATTCCTTTATCCAGCCTACAGACGACAGAACTGTTATTATGGAATTTTCTGCAAAAGAGCTTGTTATGGGCGAACCCGATGCATCCTCATTCCCCTCAGGCGGCTTGCGTGCAACCTTCGAGGCTCGCGGATACACCGCTTGGGACCCCACATCTTTTGCGTTTATTAAGGACCATTCCTTGTATATCCCCACATCCTTTGTGTCATACACAGGTGAGGTACTTGATAAAAAGACTCCTCTGCTTCGTTCCGAGGCGGCAATAGACAAGGCGGCTAAAAAGGTCCTTAAGCTATTTGGCAAGGAACCACAGCGTGTAGTTACATACGTAGGTGCAGAGCAGGAGTATTTCCTGGTTGATAAAAAGGCAAGAAACAAGCGTAAGGATTTAATGCTTACAGGCAGAACACTATTCGGCAGAATGCCCGCAAAGGGTCAAGAGATGGATGACCACTATTTCGGTCAGCTCAAGGAACGCGTTGCGGCATATATGCGTGAGGTTGACGAGGAGCTATGGAAGCTTGGCGTATTCTCAAAGACAAAGCATAACGAGGCCGCTCCCTCACAGCATGAGGTTGCTCCCGTATTTTCAACCGCTAACATTGCCACTGACCATAATCAGTTGACAATGGAAGTCTTAAAGAAGGTAGCACATCACCACGATCTGCACTGCTTACTTCACGAAAAGCCCTATGAGGGTGTTAACGGCTCAGGTAAGCATAACAACTGGTCAATCGGTACATCTGATGGTGAACAACTCCTGAAGCCGGGTAAAAAGCCTGAGGAGAATGTACAGTTCTTGCTATTCTTCGCGGCAGTTATAAAGGCGGTTGATGATTACAGTGACCTATTGAGGGTATCCGTTGCAACGGCGGGCAATGACCACCGTCTTGGTGCTCACGAGGCTCCCCCTGCGATTATTTCAATGTACCTGGGTGACCATATGATGTCTGTGGTAGAAAATCTTATCACAGGTCATGGTGCAAAGTACGATCAGGGTAAGCTAATCGAGACAGGCGTTGAAACAATGCCCGACATTCAGCGTGACACAACAGACCGTAACCGTACATCACCCTTTGCCTTTACAGGTAATCGTTTTGAGTTCCGTGGTCCTGGCTCACGCCAGTCCATCGGCGGTATCAATATTGTAATTAACACTATTGTTGCTCACACTCTTACAGAGTTTGCAGAAATTCTGAAGAATTCAAAGGATATTTCAAAGGATGCTCTTGACCTTGCAATCAACACCTTCAAGGAGCATAAGCGTATTATCTTCAACGGCAACGGCTATAGTGACGAATGGGTTAAGGAAGCAGAAAAGAGAGGCTTGCCAAATCTAAAGACAACACCTGATGCACTTCCCTACTTCAAATCAGAAAAGTCAATCAAAATGTTTGAAGGTCAGGGCGTGTTCTCCCGACTTGAGGTTGAGACACGTTGTGAGATTATGATGGTAGAGTACAACAACACTCTGCACTTTGAAATGCTTACAATGCTTGAGATGGCAAAGCAGGAAATTCTGCCCGCCTGCATCAAGTACTGCAACGCAATTGCTGATGGTGTTGCTACAAAGCGTGCAATTGGAATCAAGGCAGACTATGAATATAAGGAAGTAGAAAAGCTTACAAATCTTATCGAAGAGCTTATGATAAGAATTGAAGAGCTTGAGTCTGTAACGGAAATCCCCGAGGCGGATGCTTACGCTGTGGGTATGTACTACAAGGATAACGTAATCCCTGCAATGGAAGCATTGAGAGAAACTGCAGACGAGCTTGAGGGAGTAGTGTCAAAGGAATGTTGGCCCTTACCCACATATACAGAGCTTTTGTATTCAGTATAAATTAAATGCCAC
>JAZOBR010000046.1:0-6328 GCA_045596105.1 Candidatus Ornithomonoglobus sp. | reverse complement strand
CACAGCCTCCTACAGAGCCTCTTGTTGCAGCTCTACAGGGAACTCCGTATGATACAGGTCTTGACATTGACAAGCTTATTGATGCTTCTAACTACTTCAAACCCCTGCGTGAGAAGTACATTGAAAGTGGCTTGATGAACCCAAAGGTAATGGGCGTTGATGTTAACACATTGAAGTATCAGGTACCGGGTGGTATGCTTTCAAACCTTGTTTCACAGCTTGCTGCACAGGGTAGAGAGGATGCATTTGATGCGGTTTTGGAGGAGGTTCCAAAGGTACGTGCAGACCTTGGTTATCCGCCCCTTGTTACACCTTCGTCACAGATTGTAGGTACACAGGCTGTGCTTAACGTTTTGATGGGTGAGCGTTATAAGATGGTTTCAAAGGAAACTAAGGCGGTTGTTAAGGGCGAATACGGTAAGTGTCCGGGTGAAATTGACCCTGAGCTTGTTAAGAAGATTATCGGTGATGAGGAAAGAATTACTTGTCGTCCTGCCGATAAACTAAAGCCTGAGCTTGAAAATATGAAGGCGGCATGTGCTGAGTGGATCAGACAGCCTGAGGATGTATTGTCCTATGCGTTGTTTGACCAGGTAGCAGTTAAGTACTTCAAGTATCGCGAGGCACAGCTTGATAAGGTTGACTCTACACTCGTTGACCGCGAAAACAAGGTATATCCCGTATAATTTAATAAGACAGTGCATAAGCACTGTCTTATTTTATCTTATTACAAACACGTTTCTGCCCTTATCTCTTGCGAATTTAATTGTCTGATATGTTCCGCCAAAATTATTTTTGCAGTAGGCAATACCAAAGTATGCATCGTGTACCATTGCGTGATTTCTTAACTGCATACATCCTGTTATATATGTAGTTTCCGTTATGAATTTATAACTGTCGGCGCGTTCTTTTATATTTTCCCATATATGCTTATCTTTATCGGACCATTTTATCCATTGGTCTATGCATGGGAAATATAAATGTAATCGTATGTGTGGATATTTATCCTTCAATGCGAGGACCTCTATGGCGGAGATTGTATCAAAACCCAATGCACCGCCTGTTATAAAATCGGACACATTATATTTTTCGATTAATTCTATAATAAGCTTATTAGTTGTTTGCCTGATATATGGTATTTCGTTTTTATAGATTCGTCTGTGACCTGTAAAAAAACAGGATTTATTATAGTCAATAGTCATAGCATTTCTCCTATAGTATTATTATATAACAGAGACCCTTAAAAGTCAATTAAAATCAACACTTATCGCATTGACAATGATGTGGCGGGTATGGTATAATGAATTAACAAAGTGAATTCATTAGCTAAATTCGCTGATGCAAGCTAAATTGACTTTGTCAGTTAAATTTGCTATTGAAAGAATTCATTTTACCAGTAGTAAAATGAATTCTTGGGCATCCAAATCGTTCACTAATATAAAAATTAATGTGTTATTAAAAAGCAAGGTGAATTTTAATATGAAACGAAATGAAGACGATATTACAGAGGGGCCGATAATCCCAAATGTTATCAGATTTGCTATACCTATTGTATTATCAAACATTTTACAGATAACATTTAATGCAACAGACATTGCTGTTGTTGGTCGTTTCTGTGGTAGTGATGCAGTAGCATCAATAGGTGCTACTGCTTCGTTGATAAATTTATTCTTGAATCTGTTTGTGGGTTTTTCAACAGGAACGACTATTGTTGTATCCTATGCTTTGGGTGCTAGAAAGAACAAGGATGCAAGACGACACGCCCACAGTGCTTTGTTGCTTTCTATAATATGCGGATTTCTGGTAGGTATATTAGGAGTTGCCCTTGCAAGACCCATGCTACACATGATTGGAATTCCTAATGGTGCTGTTTTGGATGGAGCAATACTCTACTTCTCTATTTATTTTGCAGGTGCACCGTTTATGTTGTTATACAATTTTGGTGCAGCAATACTTAGAGCGAATGGTGATAGTAAAAAACCTTTTATATTTTTGTTGATTGGCGGTATCACAAATGTTGTATTGAATATATTTTTTATTCTTGTTTTTAATATGACCGTTGAGGGTGTAGCATTTGCCACAGTAATATCAAATATGCTTTCCTCAATATTAGTAGTAAGAAGTCTTATTAAAATTAAAAGTCCCTGCAGGATTTCTTATAAGGCATTAAAAATCAGGAAGAATTCTCTTGTGTCTATATTGAAGTTTGGTTTACCTGCAGGAATACAGAGTTGTATGTTCTCGTTACCTAATGTAATGATACAGTCCGCTGTTAACTCTTTTGGCGCGGCGGCTATTGCGGGTAATGCAGCAGCTTCAAATGTATGTTCATATGTTGAAATAGCAAATGTAGCTTTTTCAGAAACTACACTTACGTTCATTTCGAGAAACTATGGTGCGAAAAAGTATAAAAGAATTAAGAATGTTATACTTACATGTCTTTTAGGTGCAGTGTCATTCTCATTAGTTATGGGCACGCTTGAATTTATATTCTATAAGCCCTTGCTATCAATATTTGTGCCTAATAATCCCGAAGCTATTTCCTATGGTAGAATTCGACTTATGTTTATTGCTTTGCCAAACTTTATTGGTGCAACAATGTCTATATTGACAGCGAGCATAAGAGGTATAGGTAAGCCGAATTATCCGATGATTACAACGATACTTGGTGTTTGTGTTGTAAGAATGATTTGGTTGATGACTGTCTTTAAGATTTACCCAACCATAGAATGTGTATTCCTAACTTATCCATTCACGTGGTCGATAACATCAATAGCTTTAGCGATATATTTTATATACAATTATAGAAAGATAGAAAAAAATAATTAAGAATGTGTGGTGGTATAGATGAAGTGTAACGTTTGCGGGGGAGAAATACCTCATGGTGATAAAGTATGTAAGTTTTGTGGAAACATTATTTCGCAGAATGAGAAAAAAGAGGAAGAAAAAAATATTGAGAGACCAAGGTATAACCATAATGACATAGATGTTCCTGTTGATTCTGAAATTTATCACACACCGCCGCAGAGACGCACTAATTATTGTCATAAATGCGGCAGACCTCTTGATGGAGTAACAAAAAAATGCGTTGTTTGTGACGCTAGGGACGTGGGTCAATCAAGATATAGAGAAACGGAGAATGCTCAAATGGCAAAAAAGAGAAAAACCAAAAAAAAGAAAAATACTGCAAGAAATATTATTTTATCAATAGTGGGTCTCATAATTCTGTTTACACTAACATTGTTATTTACAGTAGGACCCTTGGCTGACCA
Source organism: Candidatus Ornithomonoglobus sp. (assembly GCA_045596105.1). Taxonomy (GTDB): domain Bacteria; phylum Bacillota; class Clostridia; order UBA1381; family UBA1381; genus Ornithomonoglobus. The sequence goes on along the minus strand of JAZOBR010000046.1, from coordinate 3,056 downwards.
TCTTGGAATCGGATTCAAGGTTCAAGAAGCACAAACGCCTCCACCTTCGGTTGAGTATACACAAAAGCCAAAGAATACATGGGAGCCTGAACGTGACAAGAATACTCCAAAGCCTACTGAGGAGCCAACAAAGGAGCCGGTTCGCACACCAACACCTCATGAAGAGGGTGACCCTGTAGAGAATCGCGGAGGGGAGTATTTGTATCCCAGTCATACTCACTTGATTACAGAGGCGGAGCTTAAGGAAATGTCACGTGACAAAATTCGAAAGATTTATTGGGAGATTTATGCGAGACACGGCTTAACCTTTGAAGGTGAATTAGCTGATTATTTTGAAATGAATCATTCGTGGTATTTGCCAACAACTATGTCAGAGGATGAAGCTAAAAGAGACTTCAATGACATTGAAAAAAGAAATGAAAAAACAATCTTTGATTATCAGAAGAAACAAGGTTGGAGATAATATTAAAAGAGAGATTCAAATTTGAATCTCTCTTTTAATATTATTTAAAGTAATTAATACCTGCTTCAAATAGCTTTTGGTTTTTATTGCCGGGAACGTTTGATGCAATGTTAGCACCAATTCTTTCACTATGTCCCATCTTACCAAATATTCTTCCGTCAGGACTCAGGATACCCTCGATTGCAGCAACTGAACCGTTGGGGTTCCATTCACCGTTGTATGTAGCCTTACCGTTAAGGTTTACATACTGTGTAGCAATCTGTCCGTTCTCTGCAAGGGCCTTAATAACCTCGTGAGATGCGGCAAATCTACCCTCACCGTGTGATAGTGCGATTGTGTGAATATCACCTGTCTGGACATTTGCAAGCCATGGAGACTTGTTTGATGCGATTCTCGTGTATGCCATTCTTGAGATGTGTCTACCGATTGTGTTGAATGTCAATGTTGGCATATTCTCGTCAAGGTCACGAATCTCACCGTAGGGCACAAGACCAAGCTTTACAAGTGCCTGAAAACCGTTACAGATACCAAGCATTAAGCCGTCACGATTCTTTAGCATATTCATAACTGCATCCTTAACCTGTGGGTTACGGAACGCTGTTGCGATAAACTTACCCGAACCCTCAGGCTCATCACCGCCTGAGAAACCGCCCGGAATCATTACAATCTGTGACTGGTCGATTCTTTTCTTCATTTCTGCCAATGATTTCTCAACATCTGATGCTGTCAGGTTTCTTATAACGAATATATCTGCCTGACCGCCTGCACGCTCGAATGCACGAGCTGTGTCGTATTCGCAGTTTGTACCCGGAAACACAGGGATAAACACCTTAGGCTTAGCAAACTTCTCTGTTGCAACAGTGGGTGCTTCTGCCATATATGTGTATGTCTCAGGTTCCTCTGTAAACTCACCTGCACTAGTAGGATATATCTTCTCAAGAGGCTTTGTCCATGCGTCAATTGCCTCATCAAGTGTGATTTCAATTCCACAGCCTGTGATTATGGGAACATTAGTTGTTGTACCTATTACTGTACCGCCTTCAACATCGTTTCTAACCTCAAGAACGATTGAACCAATAGGAGCATAGAATAGCATATCATTTGTAACATTATCTGATAGGGTGACACCAATCTTGTTACCAAATGCCATCTTTGAAATAGTTTCACATATACCGTTACCCTTAACTGTTGAAGCTGATAGTACACAACCATCCATAATTAGCTTGTGGATTGTCTCGTACATTTCCTTTAGCTCATCAAACTTTGGTATGTAGTTCTCGTCACGCTTTAGTGAGAATAGTACAAGCTTTGAGCCTGACTGCTTTAATTCCTGAGATACAACCTTGTCAGCTTTTGCAGGAGCAACTGCAAATGATGTAAGGGTAGGGGGAACATCCAATTCATTGAATGAGCCTGACATTGAGTCCTTACCGCCGATTGCGGCAATGTTAAGCGCAAGCTGAGTCTTGTATGCACCAAGAAGTGCGGAGAAGGGCTTGCCCCAACGCTTGGGGTCCTGACCAAGTCTTTCAAAATATTCCTGGAATGTCAAATAGATTGTCTTATAATCTGCACCAAGGGCAACTGCCTTAGATACTGATTCTACAATTGCATATGTTGAGCCATGGTAGGGACTCCACTTTGAGATTGTGGGGTTATAACCGAAGGTCATAATTGTAGCAGAGTTTGTTTCACCCTTTAGTACAGGTACCTTTGCTGACATACCGTCGGCAGGAGTAAGCTGATACTTACCTGCAAAGGGCATTAGCACTGTGCCTGCACCGATTGTTGAGTCAAACTTTTCTGCAAGCCCCTTCTGTGAGCAAACATTCAAATCTGATAGTGTTTCCAACCATTTAGCTTTGACATCGGTTACAACCTCAGGCTCAAATACTGACTTTTCAGGTAATACTACCTCAATATCTGTATTCTTTGTTGCACCGTTAGTATTTAAGAAATCTCTTGAAATATCACAGATTGTTTTGTTGCGCCAGGTCATAATAAGGCGGTTTTCGTCAGTAACTGTGGCAACGGGAGTAGCTTCAAGGTTTTCCTTGTTAGCATATCCTATGAATGTATCAACATCCTTTGCCCTTACAACAACTGCCATTCTTTCCTGTGACTCTGATATTGCAAGCTCTGTTCCATCAAGACCTTCATACTTCTTCGGTACCATATCAAGGTTAATCTTTAAACCATCTGCAAGCTCGCCGATGGCAACTGAAACACCGCCTGCACCAAAGTCATTACAACGCTTGATTAGAGTTGTAACCTTATTGTCGCGGAATAATCTCTGTAGCTTTCTCTCAACAGGGGGGTTACCCTTCTGTACTTCTGAACCGCAGGTAACAACACTTTCCTCTGTGTGAGCCTTTGAAGAACCTGTAGCGCCACCGATACCATCACGACCTGTGCGTCCTCCAAGAAGAATAATAACGTCACCCTTTGAGGGTACTTCGCGAATTACATTTGCTTTAGGAGCGGCACCTATAACAGCACCGATTTCCATACGCTTTGCAACATAGCCTTCGTCAAATATTTCCTGAACCTGACCTGTTGCAAGACCAATCTGGTTACCGTATGAGCTGTAACC